>JANXRN010000019.1 GCA_025352995.1 Acetobacteraceae bacterium | reverse complement strand
ACGCGCAAGCTCCAGCATATGAGGATTGAAGCAGGTCATGGGGTCTTACCAAACTAAATGTCGCCAATTCCCGCTTGCCGAGTGACCTCCACCCATCGCTTGCCGCGCCCCGCCGGAACGATGGCCGCGCACCAGTTTATGCTCTTCCCCAATGGGCGAGACACTTGCACGCGCTCCACTTGGGTCGCCGTCGGGTCGAGCAGGTATCCAACTGTCACCCGGACAGCTGGCTGGGGCAGTCCCGGCAGAGGCACCCCAAGGTCGTATTCCTTATCCTGCTTCGTCGGGTAGTTCCGCGACCTGCCATCCTCATCCATCTTCTTAATCCGGATGACGGCATGGTCCCCGACAACCCACACCTTGCGACCCCGCACGTCCACGGGTTTGACGCCTGAGCGATCGCCCCAACGCCGCATCGCCTCCTCATACATATGCGCATAAGTGCAAGCAGCCGCAGCACGCCCGTCGTGCTCCACCAGCGCCCACGCATGGTATTGACGATATTTCGCATGAGCGAGGCGACAAATCTGGTCAAAGTCGTCGAGCAACGCTTCATCGAAACCGCTCATGACTGCATCAAGGCTACGGTGGGTCATCAGTATCTCCGGGTCACTAAGACTACCGATGACCTTACAGACCCGCCGCAAAAAATCAAGAAAAATATTCCGAAAATTATTCCGACGAGGCTTTGCGCCATCGTCCAGCCGCTGCTTTCTTAGCTATATCAGAGCGTTGCTCCTTTGTCAGGTTCCGAGCACGGGCAGCGCCCCCGAGCTTACCAAGCTGCGCCGCCGCGCTGGCGGTTGCCTCGCGGTCTTCTTCTTCCTCGCCGGTCGCAATGCGCATGACACGCACGGCAGCGCCGATCACGTCGGCGGGGCGCTTCTCGCCTCGGGGGCCTTTAGACATCGTGAATATTTTCAAGCCACCTCTGAAGCCTCTCAGGCTCAAACCATTCGCGCAATTCCGTCTCATTGCCGATAGCGGCTGCTGTGAGAACGTGGGCCAGTGCAGCTCTGGCTTGTTCAAGAGACACGTTGCCGTCACTATGAGCCACCAATATGCCATCCAACAAGCGATTCATGGCTCTATGATTTGCTTCGGTGAGATTGATCGCCAACTTCTGCCTCCATGCTTTGCTCTAAGCATATAGGAGAAACGGAGCCAGGGACAGCGGCAAATGCGTTAGCCCTAAATTTCAAACTGAGACACTACCCGCGCCACCACCACCTTGCATCCCACCCCGTTCCCTGTATAACCCCGCCCTTCCCCTGCTGGGGCGGTCGGCCCGCCCTGGCTATGCCCACGCGCCATCCTGGCGCGGGACCAGACCCGGTCCGGGGCGGAGACAAGCCAGAGGGAGTTATCATGCCGCTATATGAATGCGTGTTCATTGCACGCAATGACGTGACGCAGGCCCAGGTTGAATTGATCGCTGACAGCATGGCAGCTTTGGTCGATGCCGATAACGGCATTGCACCGCCCACTGAAGGCGAAACCGCCACCGAAACCTCGGTCAAGAAGCGTGAATATTGGGGTCTGCGCGGCCTCGCCTATCGCATCAAGAAGAACCGCAAGGGGCATTACATGCTCATGGGTCTCGATGCGAAGCCGTCTTCGATCACCGAAATGGAGCGCCTGCTCGGCCTGAATGAGGACGTGCTGCGCTTCATGACCATTCGCGTCGATGAGATTGACGATGTGCCCAGCGCCATCCTGTCGCGCAAGGCCGATGATCGCGAGCGCGGTTTCCGCGGGCCGAAGCCGGCTGGCCGCTTCGAATCCGGCCGCAAGCGTGGCTATGACGAGCGCGAGGAATTCCGCGCCCGTGATGATGGCCCCGCCGGCGAATTTCGTGGCTTGGAGGAATAATCATGTCTGAAGATGTCAATCCGGCCACCCGCCGCACTGCCGTTGGCGCCCGCCGCCCGTTCTATCGCCGTCGCAAGTCCTGCCCGTTTTCGGGTCCTGGCGCCCCGGTGATTGACTACAAAGATGTCCGTTTGCTCGCCCGCTTCCTGTCCGAGCGCGGCAAGATCGTGCCGAGCCGCATTACCGCGGTATCAGCGAAGAAGCAGCGTCTGCTGGCCCAGGCCATCAAGCGCGCCCGCTTCCTGGCGCTGCTGCCCTACATTGTGGCCTGAGGAGAAACCATCATGGCCGCCGTAGAACTGATCCTGCTCCAGCGCGTTGAAAAGCTTGGGCAAATGGGCGAACTGGTCAAAGTCAAACCCGGCTTTGCGCGCAACTACCTGCTGCCGCAGAAAAAGGCGATCCGCGCCAACAAAGCCAACCTCGCGAAGTTCGAAGCCGAACGCGCCCAGTTGGAAGCGCAGAACATCAAGCGCCGCGACGAAGCCGAACGCCTGGCCGAACGGATTGGCGCGATGAGCGTCGTTATCCTGCGTCAGGCCGGTGAATCGGGCAGCTTGTATGGCTCGGTGTCCCCGCGCGATATCTCCGACGCTTGCACCGCCGGTGGCCTGACCACCAACCGCAACCAGGTGGTGCTCGAAAGCCCGATCAAGCTGTTGGGCCTCACCAAGGTGCGGGTGGTGCTGCATCCGGAAGTCTCGATCACCGTCACCGTCAACGTTGCCCGCAGCGTCGAAGAAGCCGAGCGCCAGGCGCGCGGCGAATCGGTTGCCCGCGATGATGACGATCTGCCCGACGACATGGCGGAAATGCTGGCCGAGGGCCTGGCCGAAGCGCGGCTTGACCCGTCGCAAGCCGAGCAGCCCGATAGCTAACGCTATTCTGTCATGACTGAATAGGGCGGGCCGGGGAGCGATCTCCGGCCCGTTTCTGTTGCTTCCTGTCCCAAATTTAATGCAGACTTGTCGTAACCTTTCGTGCAACGGGGGGAAATGCGATGCAAGGCTTGCTGGATACATTCCTGAGACGTTTCATCGTGGTCGGCCGTTTGACACTTCGTTGGCCGGACGGGCGCTCTTCCACCTACGCTGGCGCCCCGGGGCCGTCGGCATCCATGATGCTGGCCGATGCGGCCACTGTGCGACGGCTTGTGCTGGACCCGTCACTCGCCGCCGGCGAAGCCTATATGGATGGCGGCCTGGTCCCGGTTGATTGCAGCATTTACGACCTGCTCGACGTGCTGATCAGCAACCAGATGCGCAACGCGGGCGGCGGAATGCCCTTGCTCAACCTGCGCAATATGGTCGCCCGGCTGACCCGGCGGTTCGCGCAATTCAATCCGGCCAACCGTTCACGCCGCAACGTGGCGCATCATTACGACCTCAATGGGCGGCTCTATTCGCTGTTTCTCGATCGCGACCGGCAATATTCCTGCGCCTATTTTCAGCGCGGCGATGAAACATTGGAGGAGGCGCAAGCCGCCAAGAAACGCCATATTGCCGCCAAACTGTGCCTGGATCGTCCCGATCTTGAGGTGCTGGATATCGGCTGCGGCTGGGGCGGCATGGCGCTGACCCTGGCACGTGACTATGGCGCCCGCGTCACCGGCATCACCTTGTCGACCGAACAACTCGCCGAGGCCACCGCACGTGCTGCCGCCGAAGGTCTGTCCGATCGGGTGAAATTCGAACTGCTCGATTATCGCGCGGTGAACCGCAAGTTTGATCGCATCGTCTCGGTCGGCATGTTCGAACATGTCGGCGTGGTGCATTTCGACAGCTTCTTCGATGTCGTCAAACGCAGCTTGGCGCCAGACGGCGTGGCGCTGATCCACGCGATCGGCCGCTTCGCCCCGCCCGACGCCACCAGCGCCTGGATCACCAAATATATTTTCCCTGGCGGCTACTGCCCGTCATTGTCCGAAGTTTTCCCCGCCATCGAACAGTCGGGCCTGCTCACCACCGACGCCGAAATCCTGCGCCTGCACTACGCCGAAACCATCCTCCACTGGCGCCGCCGCTTTGCCGCCAACCGCGACGCGATCACCACGATCTACGACGAACGCTTCTGCCGGATGTTCGAATTTTATCTCGCCGCGAGCGAACTATCCTTCCGCCGCGACAGCCTGATGATCTTCCAGATCCAGCTCACCAACAGCCAGACCGCGGTGCCGCTCACCCGCGACTACATCCATGCCGGCCATACCGCCCCGGCGCACGTGGCTGCCAGCGTAGCGGATTAAGGGAGAATATGACTTGCCGCAGTTACAAAACAGAGGTCGGCAACAATGGGCAAATTTATTCAATGGCTCTCACGAATTCGCGTATGTTGGGCTGCTGTTTGTCGAGTTGGGATTGATTGACAGTGATCATGCGGCCCATGAGATCTTTCTGCCCAGCTTGTAACTGCGATATGGGGATGCCGAGAGCACCAGAAACAACGGAGGCACTGTTGGCGTCGCTAATCTCCGCCTGAAACATTTTGCGGAAATCCACTCGATTGCTTGGGGCGCCGGCGCCAGTTGGATGAATGGCGAAAGAATTAGGGCTCGCCCTCCACACATCCCAAATTTCGGTTCCAATAGTGTTGACCACGGTTTTGAATGCGCTTGCCGAACCGGCATTCATTTGGGTCAATCTGTTGCCAACGTAACTATATATTTTGGGTACCGACATTCTAAAACGAGATGAATTAATGACGTATTCAGACTGAATTGCACCAGCGTGCCGCGCGATTCCATATACCAAAGACAATACGGCCCTAACGGCACGTTTGGACGAGCCATCTGCAGAGAAAGGGATAATCAAGCGATCCGAAGCAGATAGAGCTAATTCCGTATAAATCGTGAAACTCGGATTACAGTCGATGAATACCGCTGAATCGGTTACATCCCACGAAGTGCGGATGTCGGAGATGAGGTCGCTAATCCAAGAGTGAACAATCCTCCAAGCATCGGTAGGGCCAGGTTGTGCGGCCCGCGACACACGCGATGACTGGACCTCAAGTTCTTCGTCGCCAGCGACTAAATACAGGTTCGTCGGTGCAAACGAGTTAAAATTGTGGACTTTCAGCACGTAATTCGCGCCCGAATTGGGACTACCGTAAGGACTCGCGATGCGCTCTTCGACATAGCCGGAAATAGTTCGCTTCGGGCTAGCGCCCGATAAATCGTCAAGATGCCCCTCACCGGCAATGATGCCGCCAAGAAGCATGCTGGAGGCGTTTGCTTGAGGACATAGGTCGATGACTAATACCTTGGTGGTAGGATGAGTCCGGGCATATTCGCAGGCTATCTGAAATGTCAGATAGCTCTTGCCCACGCCACCCTTGTTATTCCAAAGCGCGTAAACCGCCATCGTCGTTCGCCCTGTTGTATTGTAGTGAATGGTATAGCGGGTTACAGAATTGTAGTGGTAGTATTTTTCGGTCCGAGGTCACTTACACCGAAAGCAGATTTGCCATGGGCTTGGCGTATGACATGGCGCTTATATGGGGCGTGCTGTCGCGTTGAATCGAGAGCGCGCCGGACCAAGGCGTTTGCTGATAAACAGCTAGTTCCCGAGAGAATTGCAAAAAAAAGACTGGACCTCACGGACCAGTCTGTTTTTCGAAAGACAATTTTCCCTTTAAGCTCAGTTAACCGCGACAACCCCGTCGGCGAGCACCGTCACCCGCGTATTGGTCACTTCGGCGAATCCACCGGATACCGCCAACTGCTCGGTCACCACGCCGTTGGTGTAGAGCCGGATAGTGCCTTCGCGCAGGGTCACGATCATCGGCGCATGCATCGGCAGCACGCCCATTTCACCCTCCTCGGCCGGGATCACCACCATGTCCACAGCCTGGGACAGCAGCAGCTTCTCCGGGCTGACGATTTCGAGATCGATCGGCATAACAAAACCCCCTTTAGACGCTGGCCTTCATCGCCTCGGCCTTCTTCACGGCCTCTTCGATGGTCCCGACCATGTAGAACGCGCCTTCCGGCAAATGATCATACTCACCAGCGACGATCGCCTTGAAGCTGCGCACGGTGTCGGCAATCGGCACGAACACGCCGGGGAAGCCGGTGAAGACTTCGGCGACATGGAAGGGCTGCGACAGGAAGCGCTGGATTTTGCGCGCGCGGGCAACGACGAGTTTGTCTTCTTCCGACAATTCATCCATGCCCAAAATCGCGATGATGTCCTGCAGCGACTTGTAGGTCTGCAACACACGCTGCACTTCACGCGCCACGTCGTAATGTTCCTGCCCGACAATCCGCGGCTCCAAGGCACGCGAAGTCGAATCGAGCGGATCGACCGCCGGGTAGATGCCGAGTTCGGCAATCTGGCGCGACAAAGTCGTAGTCGCATCCAAATGCGCGAAGGACGTCGCTGGCGCCGGATCGGTCAAGTCATCGGCCGGCACATAAATCGCCTGCACCGACGTAATCGATCCTTTGTTGGTCGAGGTAATGCGTTCCTGCAGCGCGCCCATGTCGGTCGCCAGCGTCGGCTGATAGCCCACCGCCGACGGGATGCGGCCCAGAAGTGCGGACACTTCCGCGCCCGCCTGGGTGAAGCGGAAGATGTTATCGACGAAGAACAGCACGTCCTGGCCTTCTTCGTCGCGGAAATATTCAGCGAGCGACAGGCCGGACAGTGCCACGCGCGCGCGCGCGCCCGGTGGCTCATTCATCTGGCCATAAACCAGCGCCACTTTGGAACCTTCGGTCGAGCCATTTTCGCCGAGCTTGATCACGCCGGCGTCGATCATTTCATGGTAAAGATCGTTGCCTTCGCGGGTGCGTTCACCGACGCCCGCGAAAACCGACACGCCGCCATGGCCTTTGGCGATGTTGTTGATCAGTTCCTGAATAAGCACTGTCTTGCCCACGCCGGCGCCGCCGAACAACCCGACCTTGCCGCCTTTGAGGTACGGTGCCAGCAGATCGACAACCTTGATCCCGGTGACCAGGATTTCGGCGGAGCTTGATTGTTCTTCAAAGCTCGGCGCCTGACGATGGATCGGGTAGCGCTTCTTGGTGTTAACCGGGCCGCGCTCGTCAATCGGTTCGCCGATCACGTTCAGGATGCGGCCAAGGGTTTCCGGGCCAACCGGCACGCTGATCGGCGCGCCGGTGTCCACGACTTCCTGCCCGCGCACCATGCCTTCGGTCGCGTCCATGGCGATGGTGCGCACGGTGTTTTCACCCAACGCCTGCGCCACTTCCAGCACCAAGGTGCCGCCGCTGGCGCTGCGGGTGGTCAGCGCGTTCTGGATGAAGGGCAGTTCGCCATCGAACTGCACGTCCACCACCGCGCCGAGAATCTGGGTCACGCGCCCGACATTATTGCTGGCCATTCCGAAACTCCTGTGTTCGTCGAGACTTAGAGCGCTTCAGCGCCCGAAATGATCTCGATCAGTTCGCGTGTGATGTTGGCCTGGCGGGCCCGGTTATAGTTCTGCGTCAGCCGCTTGATCATGTCGCCAGCATTGCGGGTCGCGTTGTCCATGGAGGTCATTTGCGAGCCGAAGAAGCCGGCGGAATTTTCGAGCAACGCGCGATAAATCTGGATCGCCAGATTTTGCGGCAGCAGCTTGGCCAGGATGGTTTCCTCATCCGGCTCGAACTCGTACATCGCCCCGCCGACCGTCGCCTCGCCGGTGGGCAAGGGTGCCGGCACCAGGCGCATTTCGGTCGGGATTTGCGCAATAACCGATTGGAAGCGGTTGTAAACCACGGTGCAGACGTCGAATTCACCCGCATCAAGCATCGCGGTGATGCGGCTCGCGACATCCTGGGCATCGGCAAAATTGATCGATTTGCGACCAACATAGTTGATGTCGCCGACCAGCAGATGCGCCATTTCGCGCTTGAGGTAATCGCGCCCCTTGCGGCCGACCGGCAGAATTTTCACCACTTTGCCTTCCGCTTCCAGGCGGCGGGCAATGTTGCGGGTCAAACGGCCGATGTTGGAGTTGAACGCGCCGGCGAGGCCGCGATCGCCGGTGACTGGCACCAGCAAATGCACCTTGTCGGCGCCCGTGCCAACCAGCAGCTTCGGCGCGGTCGGCGAATTGGCCGCCGACGCGCCGAGCGACGCCAGCATCCGCTCCATACGCTGGGCGTATGGGCGGGCGGCTTCGGCCTGGGTTTGCGCACGCCGCAGCTTGGACGCCGCGACCATTTTCATGGCCGAAGTGATCTTCTGCGTCGACTTAACCGAGTTGATGCGTAGTCGTAGCGTCTTCAGGCTGGGCATAGGGGCTTACCTGACCAGATTAATGGTTTGCAGATCAGGCGAAGCTTTTCACCAGGCCTTCAAGGAAGGCGATCAGCTGCTTTTCGACATCCGGCTTGATCTCGCGATCATTGCGCACCGCGTTCAAAATGTCCGGCGCCTTGGCCTTCAATTCCATCAGCAACTGCGCTTCGAAGCGGCCGATCTTGTTGATGTCGAGCTTGTCGAGGTAGCCGCGCACGCCGGCGAACAGTGCCACAACCTGTTCTTCAACCGGAACCGGCTTGAACTGCGGCTGCTTCAAAAGCTCGGTCAACCGCGCGCCACGCGCCAGCAGCTGCTGGGTGGAGGCATCGAGGTCGGATGCGAACTGCGAGAACGCGGCCATTTCGCGGTATTGCGCGAGTTCGAGCTTGATGCGGCCCGCAACCTGCTTCATCGCCTTGATCTGCGCCGAAGATCCGACGCGCGACACCGAAATACCAACGTTCACCGCAGGGCGAATGCCCTTGAAGAACAGTTCGGTTTCCAGAAATATCTGCCCATCGGTGATCGAAATCACGTTGGTCGGGATGTAAGCCGAAACGTCACCGGCCTGGGTTTCAATTACCGGCAGCGCGGTGAGGGAGCCTGCGCCAAACGCATCGGACATTTTCGCCGCGCGTTCCAGCAGGCGCGAATGCAAATAGAACACGTCACCCGGATAGGCTTCGCGGCCCGGTGGGCGGCGCAGCAGCAGCGACATCTGGCGATAAGCAACGGCCTGCTTTGACAGATCGTCATAGAAAATCACCGCGTGCATCCCGTTGTCACGGAAATACTCGCCCATCGTGCAGCCGGTGTACGGCGCCAGAAACTGCGTCGGCGCCGGATCGGACGCAGTTGCGGCAACGACGATGGAATATTCCATCGCGCCCTGTTCTTCGAGCGTACGCACCAGCTGCGCAACCGTCGAGCGCTTCTGGCCGACCGCGACATAGATGCAATAGAGCTTCTTGCTCTCATCGCTACCAGCGTGCGCCTCTTTCTGGTTGATGATGGTGTCGATGATGACGGCAGTCTTGCCGGTCTGGCGATCGCCGATGATCAGTTCGCGCTGGCCACGGCCGATCGGGATCAGCGAATCGATCGCCTT
>JANXRN010000114.1 GCA_025352995.1 Acetobacteraceae bacterium | reverse complement strand
TCACTGCGTTTGCTGGATCGCCGACAAAATCCAGCGTCCACCTGGCGCGCGCAGGAAGGTCCAAACCTCGGTCGATTGGGTGCGGGCGTTGGCATTGCCCTGCACCACCCGGCCGGTGCTGTCATACGTCGCATCTATCATCGAGAAACGCATCGCAACGGTTGCGTATTCGCGTCCCGGCTCGGCCCAGGCTTCGGACAGATCGCCCTGTTCGAGATGCACCGCGGTGACCGTGTTGCGCACCCCACGGCTGGACATTTCGCTGAGTTGTTCGTTGAAATAGCCAACCATTTCAGGCGTCGCGAGGTTTTGCAGCCCGTGGATATCTTGCGCGCTCCACGCGGTTTGCACGCCTTGCAGGATTTGCTCAAACGCCGCGTAGTCCTGCGGGCCGATCGCCACGGGCGGAGCCATTTGCGCGCTGCCACCTTGCATGCCGCCCATCGCGGTGCG
Source organism: Acetobacteraceae bacterium (assembly GCA_025352995.1). Lineage (GTDB taxonomy): Bacteria > Pseudomonadota > Alphaproteobacteria > Acetobacterales > Acetobacteraceae > CAITOL01. The sequence continues at coordinate 12,237 of JANXRN010000114.1, read as the reverse complement.
GTCCATCATTTCCGGGCCACCGGCCATGGCCGGGCGGCGAAAGAAGCGGCCGAACAGCCAGCGCGCGATCAGCACCACGATGACGACCTGGATCAGGAACCCGAGGAAGCCGCCGAAGCCCGAAATACCATGAAAGAAGCCGCCGCCGAACAGCATGCCGCCAATGCCGGCGCCGATCATGCCGCCGAGCAGGCCGGACATGAAAGGGGAGCGACTGAAAAAGCCCGGCCGCGCCGGTGCCGCCATGCCGGGTGCATAGCTTGGCGAGGCTGGCGCCGGCGTGGCGCTCCGTTGCATCGGGGCAGCAGTCGATGGCGCGGTCGCGGTTGGCGGCGGCGCGCTGTAGGTGCGCGTGCCACGGCTACCGGATGATGTGCCGCTTCCAGCGGCGGCATCGACCAGGGTTGGGGACAGGGCGAGCGTGGCGGCAAGCAGGAAGGCGAAAAACAGACCGGTGTGGCGCATGATGCGTCTCATTCTCCCGAATTCACATCCAACTTAGCATGTTTCGACGCAAATTCTAAGGGGTCGAAAGATTAACCTCCCGCCATGGTCAGGCCATCGACCCGAACCGTTGGCGCATCGGTTCCGCGCCGCAGCCGCAAATCGTTGGCGGGGACCAGGTGGGCGAAAATATGCTGCAAAGTGCCAGCGACGGTGATTTCCCCCACCGGTTCGGCGAGCACGCCGTTGCGGATCATGTAGCCGGATGCGCCGCGACTGTAATCGCCAGTGATGCCGTTAACCGCGGTGCCCATCAGTTCGGTAACGTAAAGCCCTTCCTTGATGTCGGCCATTAATTCGGCCGGCGTCATGGTGCCGGGCTGCAAGGTCAGGTTGGTCGCACTCGGCGACGGTGGCGCGGACGTACCGCGTGCCGCATTGCCAGTGGTTTTCAGCCCGAGTTGGCGCGCGGTACGGCTATCGAGCAACCAACCGGTCAGCACCCCGTCCGCGATCAGATCGCGCGCCGCCGTCGGCACGCCCTCCCCATCGAATATCCGCGACCGCAGCCCGCGCACCCGGCGCGGATCGTCACGAATGATGATCCCTTTGGCGAAGACCTGCTTGCCGAGGCTGTCTTTCAGAAAGCTCGTCCCGCGCGCAATCCCCGCACCATTGATCGCGCCGATGAAATGCCCGACCAGCCCGGCGGACACCCGCGGATCGTAGACCACGGGCAAAATCGCCGTCTTCGGCCGGATGGGATTGAGCCGCCGAACCGCTTGTTCCCCGGCATTGCGGCCGATCAGCCCGGCATCTTCCAGGTCGGCGAGAAACACCGCACTGGTATAATCATAGTCGCGCTGCATGCCGGTGCCGGTGCCCGCCAAGGCGCTCACCGAAACCGAATGCCCGCTGCGCGCGGTGCGCCCGGCAAATCCCGCCGATGTCACGATCGCCGATTCGCTGCGGCTATAGCCCGCTTCGGCACCTTCGGCCTGGGTGACGCCCGCCACCGCAAGGGCCGCCTCTTCTGCAAGCTTCGCCCGCCCGATCAGCGACGCCGCGTCGGGTTCGGCCCTATCGCAGACATCAAGATCGATATCATCCGGCGCCCGCGCTTCGTCGGCCAGGCCACCATACGGGTCTTCCGGCACCACCCGCGCCATCGCCACCGCCTGCTCGGCAAGCCGCGCGAAGCTCGCCGGATCGAGCGATGACGACGACACCATCGCTGACCGCCGACCGACAAACACCCGCAAGCCAAGATCGCGGCCCTCGGCGCGTTCAAGATGCTCGGTCTCCCCGGCCCGCAGCGTCACCGACAATGACGTGCCAGCCACCATCACCGCATCGGCCGCATCAGCGCCGGCGCGTTTGGCGGCCGCGATCAGGTCGCCCAGCAGATCAAGCTGCGACATCTCAGGCAGCCAGCCGTTCGGCGATTTTGGGCGCGCTGGGCACCTGCCCCGCCGGCCCCATCACCGCCAGCGTCGGCGCGGCGCGGAAAATCCGGGCGGCCGCCGCCTGCACTTGGTCTGGCGTGATGGCGTTGATCTTATCGACGGTTTCCTGGGTCGGCACGATGCGGCCATGCACCTGGATTTGCCGCGCCACTTGTTCACACCGGCTGCCGGTGCTTTCGAGCGACATCAGCAAACTCGCCTTCACCTGGGCACGCGCGCGGCCAAGTTCGGCTTCGGTGACGCCCAGTTGGATTTTCTGCAGCTCATCCAAGGTCACCGGCATGAGTTCGGCGGCCTCACTCTCCCCAGTGCCAGCATAAATCCCGAACAACCCGCCATCCAAATGCGGGGCGGCGAAGCTGTAGATCGAATAAACCAGCCCGCGCTTTTCGCGGATTTCCTGGAACAGCCGCGATGACATGCCGCCGCCCAGCACGGTAGACAGCAGCAAGGTCGGGTAATAATCCGGATCGAGATAGGCGACCGACGGGAAGCCAAGCACGATATGGACCTGATCCAAATCCCGCGCCTCGCGGAACTCGCCGCCAGTATAGGCGCCGAATTGCGGGGTCTTGGCCGGGCTGGTCGGCAGATCAGCAAAATGGCGCTGCACGAGATCGAGCACATGGGCATGTTCGAGCTTACCGGCAGCGGCAATCACCGTGTTGCCGGTGGTATAGTGGCTCCGCATATAGCGCATCAGCGTGTCGCGCTTCATGCCGCGGATCAGCGCTTCGGTGCCCAGCACCGGCCGGCCCATCGGCTGATCGGGATAGGCGGTTTCCTGGAAATGATCGAACACGATATCGTCCGGCGTGTCGTTCGCCTGGCCGATTTCCTGCAAGATCACTCCACGTTCGCGCTCAAGCTCGTCCGGATCAAAGGTCGAATGGGTCAGGATATCGCCGATAATGTCGGCCCCCAACGCCATGTCTTCCTTCAACACCTTGACGTAGAACGCGGTTTGCTCGCGCGCGGTGTAGGCGTTGATATGCCCGCCGACGGCCTCGATTTCCTCGGCAATGGCCGACGCCGACCGGGTTTCGGTGCCCTTGAACGCCATGTGTTCAAGGAAATGGGACACCCCGTTTTCTTCCGCCGCTTCATGCCGGGTGCCGGACGCGACATAGGCGCCGAATGACACGGTTTCGACCCGGTCCATGGTTTCGGTCACCACAATCAGGCCAGACGGCAAAGTGGTCACCTGGATCGCGTCGAGTTGCTTGCTCATCATCTGTTCCTTAGGGCCATCGCACGGACCTGGGCCTGGATGGCAGCCAGGTCGTTGGGCAGCACGGTATAAGTCTCGGGACGTTCATATAGGTCGGCGAGGTGCCTGGGGAGAGGGGGGCGAATGCCGATGGCAGCTTCCATCGCATCGGGGAACTTCGCCGGATGGGCGGTGCCGGCAACGATCATCGGCATGCCTGGCGCCGGATGGGCGCGCGCGGCGGCGATGCCCACCGCCGTGTGCGGATCGGCGAGGTAGCCCGATGCCGCATAAATCCGCTGGATTTCCGCCAATGTGCCATCGTCATCCAGGGTGAACCCGGTCAGCAAATCATTTGCTGCCCGCCACGCGGCATCCGGCACCGGCATTTTCCCGGTTGCGCGGAAAGCGCCGATGCAAGCCGCCGTCGCCGCCCCGTCACGGCCGAGCAATTCGAACAGCAGCCGTTCAAAGTTGGAACTGACCTGGATATCCATGCTCGGCGACAGGCTCGGCTCCACCAGCGCAATCGACATGTCGTTGCTAGCGAGAAACCGCGACAAGATGTTGTTGCGGTTCGACCCGATCACCAGCTTGCCGATCGGCAGCCCCATTTTCTTCGCCACGAAGGCTGCCAGCACATTGCCGAAATTGCCGGTCGGCACGGCAAACGCAACCTCCCGATCCGGCGCGCCAACTGCCAATGCGGCCGCAACATAATACGGCACTTGCGCCGCAATCCGCGCCCAGTTGATCGAATTCACCGCCGACAAATGCATATCGGCGCGGAACGGCGCATCGGCGAACATCGCCTTCACCAAATCCTGGCAATCGTCAAAACTGCCCTCAACCGCAACATTGGCAACGTTGTCGGCTGCAACCGTTGTCATCTGGCGGCGCTGAACCTCACTCGTGCGATGATGCGGGTGCAAAATCACGATGTTCGCGCGCGACCGCCCGGCAAACGCCTCAATCGCCGCCGAGCCGGTATCGCCCGACGTCGCACCCACAATCGTCACATGCGCCCCACGCTGTTCCAGCACATGATCGAACAGACGCCCCAGCATCTGCATCGCCATGTCCTTGAAAGCGAGCGTCGGGCCGTGAAACAACTCCTGCACGAACAGCCCAGTGTCCAACTGCACCAGCGGCACCACGGCCGGATTGGTGAAGCCGGCATACGCCGCCTCCGCCATCGCCTCCAACGGGATCCCATCGCCCACAAACGGCCGCATGACCCGGGCGGCTAGCGCCGGATACGACAGGCCACGCATCGCGCGGAATTCGGCGGGGGAAAATGTCGGCCAGGTTTCGGGGATGTACAAGCCGCCGTCGTCAGCTAGGCCGGCGAGGAGGACGCCTGGGAAATCGAGTTTGGGGGCTTGGCCGCGGGTGGAGATGTAGTTCATTTAGATTCTCGAAAAATTAAGTAAGAATCTACTTTGTTTGAAAACAAAGTAGCAAAAAAACTTTGTCTATTGGTTCCGAGTGCGCACCGGCAGCGGTGCGCCATGGATAGAAAGTTTTTTTGGTTCTTTTTGTTCACAAAAAGAACTGCTTGCCTTTCGCCTTAAACGCTTCCCCAAACCTCCCGCGCCACCTCCACACACAACTCCAACTTCCGCCACTGCTGATCAGTGGTCAGCAAATTCCCCTCTTCCGTGCTCGCAAACCCGCATTGCGGGCTGAGCGCCAGTTGCTCCAGCGGCAGGAATTTCGCCGCCGCGTCGAGCCGGCGCTTGAGGTCATCCTTGCTTTCGAGTTCTCCGGTTTTGCTGGTCACCAGGCCGAGCACGACGATCTTGTTGCCGCGCGGGACAAAGCGCAGCGGCTCAAACCCGCCGGCGCGATCATTGTCGTATTCCATGAAATAGGCATCGACGCCGATGGCGTTGAACAGCACTTCGGCGACCGGTTCGTAGCCCCCGGAGGCGACGAAGGTGGAGCGGAAATTGCCGCGGCAGAGATGCATGGAAACCGTCATGTCCGCCGGCCGGTCGGCGATGGCGCGGTTGATCAGCCCGGCATAAATGTCGAGCAGCCCTTCGACATGTTCGCCGCGCGCTTTGAGCGCGGCGATCTGCTCGGGGTCGCACAAATAGGCGATGTTGACTTCGTCAAGCTGCAAATAGCGGCAGCCGGCTTCGGCAAAGGATGTCACCGCGCCATGATAGGCGGTGCCGAGATCGGCGAAAAAGCCTTCCATATCGGGATAGATCGCCGGGTCGATCGATTGCCGCCCGCCGCGAAAATGCACCACGCTGGGGGACGGGATGGTCTGTTTGGCGATGGCGGTTTTCACGTGGCCGGCGACGATTTTGTAGTCATCGACGAAAACTTGTTCTTTCCAGGCGATTTTGCCGTTGACCCGCAGCATGTAGGGCAGCTTCACCCCGCCTTTGAATTCGATCTTGGTTTCGGGCGCGTAGAGTTCACAGCCTTCAAGGCGAGACACGAAGTCGTAATGCCAGAAGGCGCGGCGATATTCGCCGTCGGTTGCCGCGCGCAGCCCGATTGATTCCTGCTTGGCGATCGCTTCGGCGATGTGGCGATCTTCCACCGCGCGCAGCGCCGCGGCGGTCATGGTTCCGGCCGCACGGGCGGCGCGGGCATCGCGCAATTCCTGCGGGCGCAGCAGGCTGCCGACATGGTCGGCGCGGAACGGCGGACGAATGCGGGGGGCGATGGACATGGACGGACCTCCAATTCTGCGCGCTTTGTGGCGCGAACCGGGACCGCCGTCAAAAATCAAGTGATGCAGCGATCAGCGGCGGGATGGACCAAAATGCCCGAAACCACTATCCCGTACCCTATGATCCTGCCCAAAATGCTGACCCAGATTGTGGCCTTCTGCCGCCGACATGCTGTGGCCGTGGTGTTGGGCGCGTGCGTGCTGGCCATCGCCAGCCTGTGGGTCACCAGCGTGCGGCTGGGAATTTCGACAGACACCTATGAAATGTTTTCGCCGTCCCTGCGCTGGCGCCAGCAGGATGCGGCGTTCAACAAGGATTTTCCGCAATTCCAGGATTTGCTGGTCGCGGTGATCGACGCCGACATTCCTGAAATCGCTGAGGAAACCGCCGCCGGCCTTACCGCCGCGCTGACCGGGGACAAAACCCGCTTCATTTCCGTCCGCCAGCCCGATGCGCTGCCCTATTTCGCCAACAACGCGTTCCTGTTCCTCGATCAGAAGCCATTGGCCACATTGCTCGACCGCACCATCGATGCCCAGCCCTTCCTTGGCCAGCTTGCAGCCGACCCGAGCGCGCGTGGCTTGTTCGCGGCGCTGACCTTGCTCGGCCTGGGGGTGAACCAGACCGGCGCCGATCTGACGGCCTTCGCCGGGCCGCTGTTGGCCTTCCACCGCACGCTTGATGCGGCCGCCGCCGGCCGCAGCCAGCCCTTGTCGTGGCAGCGCCTGTTGGGTGGGTCGCTGGTCGAACAGGCCGGGCGCTTCCGCTTCGTGCTGGCACGGCCGGTCCTGGACTACACGCAATTGCAACCAGGAGGTGCCGCGACCACGGCGCTGCGGGCCGCCGCGGCACAACTGCCATGGGTGAAATCCGGGGCGGCGCATGTCCGGCTGACCGGATCGGTGGCGCTGGCGGATGAGGAATTTGCGACTGTCGCCCAAGGGGCCGCGATCGGCACTTTCGGATCGGCAGCCCTGGTGGTGGTGTGGCTGCTGCTAGCGGTGCGATCCTGGCGGCTGATCTTGCCGATCATCGCGACCTTGGCCTTGGGCCTTGCGCTCACCACCGCATTCGCGGCCCTCGCGGTCGGGACGCTCAATTTGATTTCGGTTGCCTTTGCCATCCTGTTCGTTGGCATCGCGGTTGATTTCGCCATCCAGTTCTGCGTCCGCTACCGCGAAATGCGGCATGTGCACCCCGATCCGGCGCGCGCGCTCGATCTGGTCGCTGGCAGCGCGGGCTTGCAGATTTTTGTCGCAGCCCTGGGCACCGCGGCCGGCTTCCTTGCCTTCGTGCCGACCGATTTCAGCGGCGTGGCCGAACTTGGCCTGATTGCGGGCGGCGGGATGATCATCGCCTTCGTTGCCACCATCACCTTCCTGCCGGCGCTGCTGACCCTGACCCAACCGACCCAGGAGCCGGGCGAAATCGGCTGGGCCTGGGCCGCATCGTTCGAGCGCATCCTGCTGCGCGGCCGCACCGCGATGCTGCTGGGGTTTGTGGCGCTTGCCGTGCTCGGCGCCGGGCTGCTGCCGCAACTGCGCTTTGATAGCGACCCGCTGCACACCAAGGTCGCCACCACCGAAGCCATGCTGACCTTGCGCGATCTGATGGACAGTCCGCTGACCAGCCCTTACAGCGCCGACATCATCGTGCCGACCCGCCAGGCCGCCGACGCGCTGGCCGAGCGCCTTGCCAAACTGCCCGATGTGTCCGAGGTTTTGACCTTGTCGAGCTTCGTCCCGACCGACCAGCCCGCCAAGCTGACGCTGGTACAAGATGCGGCGGCTCTTTTGGCGCCAACCCTGGCGCGCCGGCCACCGGCGGCCCCGGTAACGATTGCCGATCTGCGGCTGGCCGCCGCGTCAACCCTGTCAGAGCTTGATCGTGCGGCGCAGAAGCTCGCGCCCGATCATCCGTTGCGGCTGATCGCCAATGATGTGCGCGCCTTGCTGGCCGCCCCGGATGACCGGCTGCTGGCCGCCGATCTGGCCTTGGCGCGGTTCCTGCCCTTGCAGCTTGACCGGCTGCGCGCGGCCCTGGCGGTCCGGCCGGTGGTGGACAGCGATCTGCCCGCCGCGTTACGCGCCGACTGGCAAACAACCGATGGGCGGGTCCGGGTCCAGGCGCTTGCGGCGCAAAACGCACAGGATTCCGCCGGGCTGCGGCGCTTTACCGCCGAGGTTACCGGGGTTGCGCCCGATGCTGGTGGCTCGGCGATCATTATCGCCGCGACCGCCACCACGATTCTGGACGCGTTCCGGACCGCAGCGATCGGGGCGGTGATCGGCATCACCTTATTGCTGCTGGTGATTTTGCGCCGGATTACCGATGTCGCAATCGTGATGGCGGCGCTGTTGCTGTCGGCGCTGCTGACAGTTGTGGTGGTGGTCACCTTGGGGATCGCGCTCAACTTCGCCAACATCATCGCCCTGCCGTTGCTGCTTGGCGTCGGCGTGTCGTTCAACATCTATTTCGTGATGAACTGGCGGGCCGGAGGACGGGATTTCCTTGGCACCGCAACGGCGCGGGCGATCTTGTTTTCCGCGCTGACCACTGCGACCGCCTTCGGATCACTCGCGCTCAGCATCCATCCCGGCACTGCCAGCATGGGCTTGCTGCTGCTGCTCAGCCTTGGGTGCACCTTGATCGTGGCGCTGATTTTTGTGCCGTGCCTGTTGGGCAGGGTGGCGCCAAAATGATCCGCACCCTGCTGGTTTGGCTGCTGCTGACGCTGCCTTGTGTGGCCGCTGCTGCGCCGCTGTGGGACGATTTCCAGATTATCATGTGGCAGGACCAGACGCCGGCGCAGTTGGCTTCGTTGCGGGCGATCGGGGTGCGCACCGTGCGCGTGACCGGCGTGCGCGACGGCCCACTCGATCCGGCAATCGCCGCCGTGCGCGCCGCAAAGGCCGCCGGCATGGGTGTGTTCATCGAGAATATCGCGACCGATTTCTACGCGCCCTACCATCGGTTTTCCCCCGACCATCCTGGCGCGCCGAACTGGCTGTTTGAAGAACTGCGCGCCCGCCAGCGCGCCAACCCGGCCGATCAGACAGTTTACCGGCGCACCCCGAGCCTGGTGGACCGGGTCTGGCAATCCCGCATTCGCGCCCGCCTCGCCGAGCATGTCCGCGCCTTCGCGCCCTCCAAGCCGCTTTATTACAGCCTCGGGGATGAGGTCGGGATCGCCGACCTCGCCGCCCAGTGGGATTTCGATTTCTCGCCGGCAGCTTTTGCCGAGTTTCGCACCTGGTTGCAGGCCCAATACGGCAATCTCGACGCGCTCAATCACCAATGGGACACAAAATTTTCCGATTGGGACATGATTGTTCCGGAACTGACCGCCGCGACCCTTGCGCGCCAGGACGGCAATTTCTCCGCCTGGGCGGATTTTCGCGCCTGGATGGATTACAGCTTTGCCCAAGCCCTGCGGTTGGGCGCGGACGCGATCCATGCGAGTGACCGGGATGCGCGCGCCGCGATTGAAGGCGCGCAGGCACCCGGGCCAGGCGGCTACGATTACAGCCTGCTGCCGCTCGCGCTTGACGTGATTGAAGGCGCGGAGTCTGGCAGCAATTTCGAGATCGCCCGGACGCTGAATGCCGATCTGGTGACGATGACCACCTCGTTCGACAGTGGCAGCGGGGAAATTGGGCGGATCTGGCGCAGCATGCTGACCGGCAGCCGCGGGTTGATGGTCTGGGATGATAAAGGCGACTTCACCGCGCCAGACGGCACGTTGCGCCCCCGCGGCCAAAGCCTGGCGCCGCTGTTCCGCGAGTTAACCGGCGGACTGGCAGCGCAGCTTTATGCCAGCACCGCAGCGCCCGACAAGGTGGCGATCCTTTATTCCCCGTCCAGCCAGCGCACCCTGTGGCTGCTTGATCGCCAGGCGAAAGGCGCGGCCTGGATGGCAAAAGGCAACATGTCCGAAGCCGAAGGCGCCGATAATCACGCGGGCCGACGTGCGATTGAGCGGACGACGCTAGCCCTGGTCCATCTCGGCATCCGGCCGCGCTTCCTGACCCCGACCTTGATCGAACGGGGGGCCTTGCGCAGCAGTGATCTGCGCATGCTGATCTTGCCGCAAATCCTGACGCTATCGCCGCGCGAAGTGGACGAGATTACTGCCTTCGCGCTCGCCGGTGGGGTCGTGGTGGCCGACGTCATGCCGGGCCAGTTTGATGAACATAGCCGCAAGCTGCAAACCCCGCGCCTCGCTGCCTTGGTGCGCCATGGCAAGTTGCTGAAACTGCCCGAGGCGGTGCTGGCGGATTCGACCGCGACCAACGCGGCGGCCTTCGAAGCGATGGCGACCTTGCTGACCCAGGCGCGCAGCAAGCCCGAGATCCGCCTGCTGACGACCGGCAATAAGCCGGTAACCGGCGTCGAAACCCGCCTATTCCGCAATGGCGGGGTTACGGTTATCGCCCTGCAACGCACCTTGCCGGGCCGCGAAGCCGTGGTGATCAGCGTGTCGTCACAAACGCGGGTGTTCGATTTGCGCAAGCGGGAGGCCGTGCCCCACGGGCTGAAGCTGACCGTGCAAGTCCAGGATGATGAGCCGGTGATCCTCGCCTTCAGCCCGGCAGCCCTGCCGGCGCCGATCTTGTCCGGCCCCAGCGGGATGCAGAAGCCTGGCGCCGCATTGCGCTGGCGGCTTGGCTTTGCCACCCCGTCGCCGGCGACGGTGCATGTTATGCGGGCGGATTGGGTCGCCCCCGACGGCACGCCGCGCCCGGCTTTGACCACGCGGCTGCTGGTGCGCGACACCCCGATCGACTGGACCGCGACCTTGCCGCCCGAACCGGGCCGGTGGACGCTGATGGTATCGGATATGTTGAGCGGGGCCGTGGTGCAGGCGACTGTGGAGGTTGGGGGATAGGATTGTAGGTGAAGAAGGGAAGGATGTTCTTTTTGTGACCAAAAAGAGGCCTCTCCCTACGGCGATTTCTTGGCATCCCCCGAAGGCTTGACCACCGCCAAAATCCCCGTCGCCTCCACCCGCAGCATGATATCCGGCTCCCGCTTGATCACCCGCAGCGCGCTGCCGGACACGGTGTTGGGATCCGATCCGCGTTCCTGTTCGCGCACCGAGCCATCGCGGATTACCGAAAACGCGATATCCCCGTTGACCTCGCGCTTATCAGCGCCCAGGGCCTTGAATGGCAGGAAGCTCGGGCCTTGATGCCCGCCACGAAATTCCGTCACCCGCAAGATACCGATGGTGCGGGATTGCAAGGTCACGTAGAGCCCTTTGTTGACGAAAGACACGTTGGCGAAAAACCGCCACGGGGTTTCCTCAACCGACAGCGTGAGCGGCCCTTCGCACCCGGTGCGCGGGCAATCCAGCACCAGCGCCGTCCCAATCGGATCGCCGGCCGCGGTAATCTGGGTCAGCGTCACGGTGCGCCGTTCACCGAACGCGGTATCGGTCGGCATCGACAGGACGCTACCGGGCGCTGGCGGCCGGCGCGGCGCCTGTGCCAGGGCCGGCTTGCTTGCCAGTAGCGCCACCAGGGCGATCGCCCGGATCATGCCAGTATCAAGCAACCGCGCCCGGCGTGCGCCGGCGCTTGGTGGGCAAGGGCGCAATCGCGGGGTCATCGGGGCTGTTGAGCGCCACCAGCAGCGCTTCGCGCAGTTGATTCAATCGGCGTTCATTTTCGATCTTCAGGCCGAACACGTCCTTGACGTAAAAAACGTCAACCGCGCGCTGGCCATAGGTGGTGACGTGGGCGGACGCGATCTGCATGCCCTGTTCGCTGATGGCGGCCGTCACATCATGCAGCAGCCCGGCCCGGTCGCGCCCATTCACTTCCAGGACGGTGTGGGTATTGGACGCAACATTATCGACCACCACCCGGGGTGGCACATGCATCGCGCGGGTGCGCTGGCCGAGCAGGGTTTGCGCTGCCTTCCTGATTTCGCTCGCCACCCGCAGCCGGCCGGACAGCGCCTGTTCGATTAGCACCGACAGCCGCGCCAGCCGGTTTGGCGCGTCAATCACGTTGCGGCCACTATCCTGGATCCAGAACGTATCGAGTGCCATGCCGTTGGTCAGCGTGTGGATGCGGGCATCGACAATCGATGCACCGGCCACCGCCAAGGCGCCCGCGATCTTGGAGAACAACCCGGCATGATCGGCGGCATACACCACAATTTCCGTCACCCCGCGCGCCGGCAAAGGCTGGGTTTCAACGGTCAGCGGCGCCTGGCTCGCGTCCGCGCCGCGCACCATCCGCGCGTGGCGGGCATGGACTTCCGGATCGAACGACAGCCAGTAGCTTGGGTAGCCGAGATCGAGGAAATGGGTGATGTCGGCGGAAGGCCATCCATCGAGCAGGCTGGCGACCGCTTCCTTGGCGCGCGAAACCCGCACATCCCGTTCGGTGGTGGCAAGCCCGCCGACGAGAACTTC
>JANXRN010000098.1 GCA_025352995.1 Acetobacteraceae bacterium | reverse complement strand
CATGCACCTGTCCGGCAACGATCATCGGGTTGACCGCTTTGCCGACATCGTCGGTCACGCTGTAGCGCACGACGTCGATGCGGCCGGTTTCGGGGTCGATTTCGACTTCAGCAATATGGCAGCCATTGGGGAAAGTGTGGTGGTTGATCTGCGCGACCTCGGCGGCATCCAGCGTGGTAACGTCCTCGCCTTTCGCCGCGCGGACGCGCTGGCCCAACGCCAACGTGATGATGTCGATGCCGCGGTCGGTGCCGACCACTTGGAAGCGGCCAGCTTCGAAGACGATGTCGGCCATCGCGGTTTCGAGCGCTTCAGACGCCGCGCGGCGGCCTTTTTCGATCACGGTGGCTGCCGTCAGCACGATCGCCTGGCCCTCGGAATAGAGGCTGCGCGCGCCGCCCGTGCCGCCACCGGTGGGCATTTCCGCGGTGTCGCCCTGCTTCACCCGAACCTTGTCGCCATCAACGCCGAGGCGATCGACGGTCAGTTGGATATAAGCGGTTTCGTGGCCCTGGCCGGTGGATTGGGTGCCGACATAGACATCGACATAGCCATCATCGGCGAAGCGTATCTCGGCGCGCTCGGTATCGTCGCCGCCGGTGGCTTCGAGGTAGTACGCCATGCCGATGCCACGCTTCTTGCCGCGTTTGGCGGCATCCGCCTTGCGGGCGGCAACGCCGGCCCAGTCAGTGTGGGCGAGCGCGGTATCCATCACCAGCGGGAAATTGCCACTGTCATAGGTGCGGCCCATCGCCGAGGTGTGCGGCATCGCCTCGGGTTGCACCATATTGCGGCGGCGCAGTTCGATGCGGTCGATCTTCAGTTCGCGCGCCGCCGCATCGATAATGCGCTCGACCACGTAATTAGCTTCAGGCCGTCCGGCGCCGCGATAGGCATCGACCGGCACGGTGTTGGTGAACACGCCTAATACGTTGGCATAGACCGTCTTGAAGCCGTAAACGCTGGCGAGCACGCCTGATCCGGCCATCGTCGGGATATAAGGCGCGAAATTGGACAAATAGGCGCCCATCCCGGCAAACGTTTTGGTACGCAGCGCGAGGAACTTACCGCCGGCATCGATGGCGAGCTCGGCTTCGGTGATGTTGTCGCGCCCATGGCTGTCGGACAGGAAGGCTTCCGAACGTTCCGATACCCAACGCACCGGCTTGCCAAGTTTGCGCGACGCGTACGTGGTCAGAACATGCTCGGGGTACAGGAACAGCTTCATGCCGAAGCCGCCGCCGACATCGGGCGTGATCACCCGCATGCTGCTTGGGTCAAGGCCAAACACCATGCCGGCCATGACGTTGCGCACGGTCCAGCTACCTTGGGTGTTGGTATGGATGGTCCAGGTTTTCGCCGCTGTGTCGTAGTCGGCGAGGCAGGCGCGTGCCTCCATCGAGTTCACCACGATACGGTTATTGACCACGGTCAGCTTGGTCACATGGGCGGCGGACGTAAACAAAGCTTCGGTTTCCGCCTTCGGTCCCACTTCCCAGTCGAAGCAAAGATTACCGGCAGCCGTCGGCCAGACTTGCGGCATGCTGGCATGGGTGGCGGTGGCGAGATCGGTCACCGAGTCCAGAATATCGTAATCGACCAGCACGGCCTCGGCCGCATCGCGCGCCGCCTGCATGGTATCGGCGACAATGAAGGCGACCGGTTCGCCGACATGGCGCACCTGGCCTTCGGCAAGCGTGTGGCGCGGGGGGCTGACCTGCTTACTGCCATCGCGATTATCGAGTTCGACCAGCACCGGCAGCAGGCCGATCTTATCGGCTTTGAGGTCTTCGTTCGTGAAAACCGCCTGCACACCTGGCAGGGCTGCGGCAGCCGAGACATCGAGCGACAGGATTTTCGCGTTGGCATGCGGGCTGCGCAGCACCAGGCCATGCAACATGCCCGGCACCGAATAATCGGCGGTGTACCTGCCGGCGCCCTTGAGCAAACGCGGGTCTTCAACGCGACGGACGGGCTGGGCAACACCGAATTTGGTCATGGGCGACATCTCTCCTGGCAAGACCTGATTGAGACGGACAATGCACGTTTGCCGCGTCGGTCGCAAAGGGGTTGTCACGCGCGACGATTAAGCCCCTGTTAAACTTTCGGCTGCATACACCGTCATCACCTTGAAGCCCGGTCTGTTCAGGCCGGTCCAAGGACCCAAGCAAAATGCATGAGGGTTAGATGACAGCGACCAGAATTCCCCGCGCGCCCGATGGGCGCTCACTGAAAACTCACCTCGTTTTCACAGCCAGGCAACGCTTGCGGGTTGCATAGTCGCGCCCTCGGCTCAACCGCCATCCCTGGACCAAACGCTCGTGACCACGGCGCCCGCCCGTGGCCGACCCACCGCATGAGGGTTCGATGACAACCACCTATTGGACCGGTTCGAACAACATCAACTACAGCACCAACTATGATTTCGGAACTCAGACATACACCGTTACCGGGACCGATAACTCCCCCGACCTCAGCAGCGGCGCCAATACGCTGCGCATCTCCGGCGACAATGCCACGATGAATTCCGGCGACACGGTCAGCGTCGATATTTATTCCGGTGGCACGTTGCAGCAAAATCTCGGCAGTTTTCAGTATCTGGGGGAGATCACCGTCGGCGGGATGAATTATCCGCTGATCAACACCGGCGCGAATTATCAGGTTTACGGCATCATCCTGTCGGCCGGCGGCTACGTCGCCAACACCGCCGATCCGTTCACCTGCTATTTGCGCGGCACCAGGATCATGACCGTGCGGGGGCTGG
Source organism: Acetobacteraceae bacterium (assembly GCA_025352995.1). Taxonomy (GTDB): domain Bacteria; phylum Pseudomonadota; class Alphaproteobacteria; order Acetobacterales; family Acetobacteraceae; genus CAITOL01. Next base: position 5,784 of record JANXRN010000098.1, on the reverse strand, counting down.
TGGCGATTGAGGAGCTTCGGCCGGGCGACATGCTGGCGACGCGGTTCGGTCCCTTGCGCCCGGTGAAATTCGTCGGCCGGCAAAGCTTCAGCGGCGTCTTCCTGCGCCAGCGCGGCGCCCCGGTGCGCATTGCCGCCGGTGCGCTCGGCTCCGATCAGCCATGTCGCGATCTATTCGTGTCACCTGACCACAGCATGCTGATCGATGATCGTCTGGTGCAGGCCAAGCTGCTGATCAACGGAATTTCGATCACCCAGACCGCGACGGCGGCGATGGTGGATTATTTCCACGTCGATCTCGGCGTGCATGATTGCGTGATTGCCGAGGGCACCTGGTCGGAAAGCTATGCCGAGATGGGGAATCGCACCAAATTCCACAACGCGGCGGAATTTGAGGCCGCCTTCCCCAACCATCGGCCTTTGTCGCAGCCAATGTGCCGCCCGCAGGTGCAGGGGGATGGGGTGGAACTGCCGGCGATCCGCGCCGCGATCATGGCCCGCCTGCCGGCCGAGGCGCGCAGCGATGAAGCCGATATCCACGTTGTCGCCGATGGCCACCGCTTTGACGCCATGGCCACCGATGATGCGACGATGGTGTTCGATATCCCGCCGGACACCAAAACCTTGCGGCTGATGTCACGCGCCACATCGCCGGCGTTGATGGGTTGGAATGCTGACACCCGCATGCTGGGGGTGAATCTGATCGCCCTGACCGGGCAAATCGGTCGCCAGACGCGCAAGCTGCGTCTGGATGATCCGGCCTTCTCGAACGGTTGCTACAAGGCCGAACGCTGCGAAGACCAGGTCACGCGCTGGACCAACGGTGCCGCCGAAATACCGCTCGGCCGCTTCGGCTTCGGGCGCCAAGGGTTCCAGCTTGTCGTCGAGAGCGTGCAGCTGCCGGCCTATCTGGTCATGCCGGAGGCGCTTGCCGCGTAACGGCCCCGCGAATGCGCCGTGCCATCGCCGCAATGCCATTGCCGCGATTGGTGGACAGCGCCTCAATCAAACCAAGGTCCTTGAGGAACGCCGGATCAGTCGCCGCGATCTCGGCAGCGTTGCGGCCGGAATAAACCCGCAGCAACATTGCCACCAGGCCCGACACGATGGCCGCGTCGGACGCGCCGGCGAAGTAGCATTTGCCGTCGCGCTCCACCATTTCCATCCAAACCCGGCTCTGGCAGCCCGGCACCCGATGGTCATCATCGGCCCAGGCATCTGGAAAAGCCGGCAATTTGCGGCCGAGTTCGATGATATACTGGTAGCGCTCCATCCAATCGTCGAAAATCGCCAATTCCTCGCCGATCGCGGCGATGGCGTCGGCGGCGGTGGCTTCTTCGGGCGGGACGAACGGATCGGTCATGGGTTGGATGTGCGGGCGGGGGCCGATTGCGTCAACCCTGTGCCACCGCATGGCGGCGCACCCAGGCGATGAAGTCATCGTCGGAAATTGTGCCGGCCGCCATGGCGAGAATTGCCAGCACCGCGTCGGCGTCACTCGCGGCCAACTCCTGCCCGTTCAGGACCAGGAATAATTCCATCGCGACCAGGCAAGTGCGCTTGTTGCCATCTATGAACGGATGGTTCTGGGCGATCGCCAGCGCATGCAGTGACGCAAGCTCCGCCAGATCGGGATTGGAATACGCCGCGCGCTGCTTCGGCCGTGCCAGGGCAGATTGCAGCAATCCGGCATCGCGCAAGCCGGCGGCACCGCCATGCTGGGATAATTGTTCATCATGGATCGCCAGGACCACAGCCTCGGTGATCCAGACGATCTCCGCGGTCACTTCGCCAGTTCACGCAGCGCCGCGCGGCGGTCCTTCATGATCTTGCGCGCTGCCGCCATCTGGGTTTCAAAGACCGGGTCATAGGCGGTCAACCGCACGCCGTCCGGGGTTTCCACCACTGACAGCATATCGCCTTTTTCGACCTGCAAACGCGCCAGCACGTCCTTCGGCAGGATGACCCCGACGGAGTTGCCAATCGCAGTCACTTTCAGCATATGCATCGCAGGCGCTCCGGTTAATACGTGTGTTCTAACACGCGCATTGTCGTACTGCTACAAAATAAACCGGCTCAGATCGCCCTTCGCCGCTAAAGGCGCGACCCGTTCACGGACATAGTCCGATGTCACCTGGACCGCTTCGCCGCCGCGATCGGACGCCGAAAAGCTGATATCTTCCAGCAGCCGTTCCAGCACGGTGTGCAACCGCCGCGCACCGATGTTTTCGACGCGATCATTGATGTCGGTCGCAAGATCGGCCAGCGCATCCACGGCGTCGGGGCTGAAGGATAAGTCGAGCCCTTCGGTGCCGAGCAGCGCCTCATACTGCTTGATCAGCGAATGCTCCGGCTCGACCAAAATCCGCCGCATATCTTCGCGTGACAGCGCCGACAGTTCTACCCGGATCGGCAGGCGCCCTTGCAACTCGGGCAGCAGATCGCTCGGCTTGGCCAGATGGAATGCGCCGGAGGCAATGAACAGGATGTGATCGGTCTTCACCGCGCCATGCTTGGTGTTGACGGTGGTGCCTTCGATCAGCGGCAGCAAATCGCGCTGCACCCCTTCGCGGGAGACATCGGCGCCGCGCACCCCGCCTTCGGAACTGCGGGCGATCTTGTCGATTTCGTCAAGGAACACGATCCCATTGGCCTCGGTATGCGCCACCGCGTCCTTGGTCAGTTGTTCGTCGTCCAGAAGCTTATCAGCTTCTTCACGCTGCAACGCCACCCGCGCCGCGGCAACGGTCAGCTTGCGCGGCGACGCCTGCCGGCCGCCCATCATGTTCTTCATCATCTCGGACAAATTGATCATCTGTCCCGGCGGCATGCCCGGAATATCCAACTGCCCGACCGGATTGGACGGCGCATCGAGCAGATCAAGCTCAATCTCGCGCTCCTCCAATTCCCCGCCGCGCAGCATCGACCGGAACTTGCTGCGCGTGTCAGCCGCCGCCTGATCACCCACCAGCGCGGTGATCAGCCGCTCCTCCGCTTCATGCTCGGCTTTCGCCTGCACCGACTTCCGGCTTGCCTCGCGCAGTTGCGCAATCGCGATTTCCAGCAAATCGCGAATGATGCTTTCGACGTCGCGGCCGACATAGCCAACCTCGGTGAATTTGGTCGCTTCCACCTTGATGAACGGCGCCTGGGCGAGCTTGGCGAGGCGGCAGGCAATTTCGGTCTTGCCGCAGCCGGTCGGGCCAATCATCAGAATATTCTTGGGCACGACTTCTTCGCGCATGCCATCGGGCAGCTGCGCGCGGCGCCAGCGGTTGCGGAGCGCGATGGCGACGGCGCGCTTGGCGGCGTGCTGGCCGACGATGAAGCGATCCAGTTCGCTGACGATTTCGCGTGGGGAGAAGGTGGGGACTTCCATTTAGGCGATTTTCCTCAAGAAGAGTGTTCTTTTTGTGAACAAAAAGAACCAAAAAAACTTTCTATCCATTGGCGCGCCTCAGCTTGAGCGCACTCGGAACCAAAGTGCGAAAGTTTTTTTGCTTCTTTTTTTTCAAAAAAAGAAGCGCTTGCTTTTACTTACAGGCTTTCGACGATCACATTAAAGTTCGTGTAAACACAAATCTCCCCCGCAATCCGCATGGCGCGCTTGGCGATATCTTCCGCGCCCAGCCCTTCGACGCCCATCAGCGCACGGGCGGCCGCCAGCGCGTAATTGCCCCCCGAGCCGATCGCGATCACCCCGTCATCCGGTTCCAGCACGTCGCCATTGCCGGTCAGGGTGAAGGACCGGTCCTTGTCCGCCACCGCCATCATCGCTTCGAGCCTGCGGAGATAGCGATCGGTGCGCCAGTCCTTGGCGAGTTCGACGCAAGCGCGTTCCAACTGGCCGGGAAACCGTTCAAGCTTGGCTTCGAGCCGTTCGAGCAGGGTGAAGGCATCGGCGGTGGCGCCGGCAAAGCCTGCCAGCACGCTGTTATCGGCGCCAATGCGGCGCACTTTTCGGGCATTGCCCTTGATGACGGTCTGGCCAAGCGTAACCTGGCCGTCACCGGCCATGGTGACATGACCGGCGCGGCGCACGCACAAAATCGTGGTGCCGTGCCAGCCGATGGGGTCGTGGATGGATGTGTCTGTGCTCATGGAGGTCGAACATGGTTAAACCAATGCGGCAGGACAAGTCCCATCGCAATGTTTGCCGCCATGCCCCGATTTCGGCTAGACCGCGCCTGCCGCCAAGGAGCGCCTGATGTCACGCATCGCCCAGATCACCCGCAAGACCTCGGAAACCGATATTTCCCTGACGCTGAACCTCGACGGCACCGGCAAAGCCGACATCGCCACCGGGATCGGGTTTTTCGACCATATGCTGACGGCACTGGCGCGCCATGCGCTGATTGATCTGACGGTTGCGGCCGCAGGCGATCTGCATATCGATTTTCATCACACCACCGAGGATGTCGGCATCGTGCTCGGCCAGGCGCTGGTCGCGGCTTTGGGCGACAAACGCGGCATTGCCCGCTTTGGCAATGCTGTGGTGCCGATGGATGAGGCGTTGGTGGAAGCGGCGATTGATCTGTCCGGCCGCGCCTATCTCGGCTGGCAGGTCAGCTTCGCGCGCGACAAGGTCGGCGAAATGGATACCGAGCTGTTTGAGGAGTTTTTTCGCGCCTTCACCGGCAATGCGCTGATAAACCTGCATGTCATCCAGAAAGCAGGCACCAACGCGCATCATGTGGCCGAAGCTTGCTTCAAGGCCGTCGCGCGTGCCTTGCGGGCGGCGATCGCGATCGATCCGCGGCTTGGCGGCGCCATTCCGTCGACCAAGGGGGCGCTGTGAAAACCTGGACGGTTCACACAAGGGCGGGTGCAGCACCGGAACTGGTGCAAGAAGGGTTTTCGCTCGGCGCCGCAATCTTCGGCGCGCTGTGGCTGCTGCTGCATCGCGCCTGGACTCCGGCGGTTTTGCTGCTGTGCGTCGAGCTTGCGGCCGGCTGGTTGCTGCCGCAGGGCTTGCAAATGCCGGCCGGGCTGCTGCTGGCGTGGATCGCCGGGATTTTCGGGCGTGATCTGGTGCGCTGGTCGCTGGAACTGCGTGGCTACATGCTCGAACACGTCGTTGCCGCCAGCAATGAAGACCTCGCAGTTGGTCGCATCCTGACCGCGCGGCCGGATTTGATTGAGGCCTTGCCGGCATGAAAGTCGCCGTCATCGATTATGGCAGTGGCAATCTGGCATCGGCTTCGCGCGGGCTGGCGCTCGCGGCATCGCGGCTTGGGTTGGAAGCGGAAGTAACGATCACCGCCGATCCGGATTATGTCCGCGCTGCCGATCGCATTGTGTTGCCGGGCCAGGGCGCGTTTGCCGATTGCGCCCAGGGTTTGGCCGGCGTGCCGGGCTTGCAGGCGGCACTTTTTGCACGGGTGGATGAGGGCGCGCCCTTCCTCGGGATTTGCGTCGGCATGCAGTTGATGGCCGCGCGCGGGCTGGAACATCGCACCACCCAGGGCTTCGGCTGGATTGCGGGTGACATTGCGCCGATGACCCCGCCGGCAGAATTGCGCCTGCCGCAAATGGGCTGGAACGGATTGAATTTTGTCCCCGGATCGCATCCGCTGCTCGATGGGCTGGCGCCGGATGACCATGTTTACTTTGTGCACAGCTACGCCCTCACCGCTGGCGCCCCCGCCGAATGCATTGCCACCACCGACTATGGCGGCCCGGTAGTTGCCATGGTGGCGCGCGGCAACCGCGCCGGCACCCAATTCCACGTTGAAAAAAGCCAGGAGGTCGGGTTGCGCATCCTGGCCAATTTCCTGCGCTGGGA
>JANXRN010000061.1 GCA_025352995.1 Acetobacteraceae bacterium | reverse complement strand
GGGGCTGGAGCAGATGCTGTCGCAGGAGGAGTGCGTAGAATTTCTTGCCGCCTGTCCGCAGGCGGGGAGGATTTTGCGCCCGCTATGTCGGATGCTGGGGGTTGGGGTGAAGGCGCCCAAGGTCGGTACGGATCGGCCGGTTTGGGTGCGACCGACCGCGCCGCCGGTGGTGGTGAATGCTGGGCTGGTGGTGGGGCCGCGTGGTCGGTTGATGTATATTTGAGCTTGTTGGGGGACTTGCGCGCTATTTGTTACGTTATCGAAATTAATAATGTTTGGATTGGGTGGGTTTGTGATGGCGGATGGCGCAAGCGCTTATCCGCCCTACGGTCTGCGACACGGCGGAGGTGACCGGGGGGGGGATGCCAACGGCGAGGAATGGACAAAGTTTTCTTGCTTCTTTTTGTTCACAAAAAGAAGGCCTTCCTTCCCGACCTTTGCTTTCCCCGCCCACCAGGGCATGATCCACCCAGCACGGAGGGACCCCATGGTAACGCAGCAATCTTACCGCGAGGCGATGGCCCGTCTCGGCGCGGCGGTGAATGTGATCACCACCGACGGCCCCGGCGGCAAGCGGGGATTTACCGCGAGTGCGGTGTGCAGCGTTACCGACACGCCGCCGACATTGTTGGTGTGCCTCAACCGCAACTCCGATTCGAATGAGGCGTTGAAGACCAATCTTGTGGCCTGCATCAACGTGTTGCAGGCGGCGCAGGAGCACTTGTCGCCAGTGTTCGCGGGGATGACGGAGGGCGATTATGCCGAGCGGTTCGGGCGGGCGGCATGGAGTGTGCTCGAAACCGGCTGTGCGGTGTTGGAGGGGGCGCTGGTTTCGCTGGACTGCAAGATTACCGAAGTGAATGAGGTTGGCACCCATTCGGTGTTCATTTGTGAGGTTGTGGCCCTGAAGGTCGCGCCGAGCGGGCAGGGGCTGGTTTATTTCGGGCGGCGCTATCACGCGCTCGACCACGCATAAGGACGGGGTGATGAACGCTTTGGTCTATTCGGACGCATCCATTCGCGCGATTTTGCAGCGGGTGAAGGTGATTGCGATGGTGGGCGCATCATCGAACTGGAATCGGCCGAGCTACTTCGTGATGAAGTATTTGCAGGGCAAGGGATATCGGGTGATCCCGGTGAACCCGGGCACGGCGGGGCAGATGCTGCTGGGGGAGAAGATCTACGCCAGCTTGAAGGATATCCCTGACAAGATCGACATGGTGGATGTGTTTCGCGCATCGGACGCGCTGCCTGGGATCATGCAGGACGCGATTGCCATCGGCGCAGGCGTGGTCTGGGCGCAGCTTGGCGTGCGCAACGATGACGCGGCGGCGGTTGGTCGGGCTGCGGGCCTCGAAGTCGTGATGGACCGCTGCCCGAAGATCGAATTCAGCCGGTTGGGGGGCGAATTATCCTGGTCGGGGGTTAATTCCGGGATCATCCGCAACCGCCCGCCGGAACCCCCGCTCGCCCGCATCCCGCGTGCGAGGAAGCAGGCGGCGAACCAGAGCTACGGGTTTGAAACGCTGGCGATCCATGCCGGCGCGGCGCCCGACCCCACCACGGGCGCGCGGGCCACGCCGATTTTCCAGACTACGGCGTATGTGTTCCAGGATGCTGACCACGCGGCGTCGTTGTTCAATTTGCATGATTTTGGCCATATTTACACAAGGTTGAGCAACCCGACGGTTGCGGTGCTGGAAGAACGGGTGGCGACGCTTGAGGGCGGCCGGGCGGCGGTTGCCTGCGCGTCGGGCCATGCGGCGCAGTTTCTGACGTTCTTTACGCTGCTGGGGCCGGGGGATGAGTTCATCGCCAGCCGCAATCTTTATGGCGGCTCCCTCACCCAGTTTTCGCTGTCGTTCAAGAAGCTCGGCTGGACCTGCCATTTCGTTGACCCGACGGACCCGGAGAATTTCCGCCGTGCACTGACGCCGAACTGCAAGGGGATTTTTGTCGAAAGTCTGGCCAATCCTGGCGGCATCGTGGTCGATATTCAGGCGATTGCGGATGTGGCGCATGCGGCCGGCTTGCCGCTGATTGTCGATAACACGCTTGCCAGCCCCTATTTGTGCCGCCCGATCGAGCATGGCGCCGATATCGTGGTGCATTCGATGACCAAGTTCCTTGGCGGGCACGGCAATTCGCTGGGTGGGGTGGTGGTGGAGTCGGGTAAGTTCGACTGGTCGCAGGGCGGGCGGTTCCCCAGCATGACGGAGCCGGAGCCGGCGTATCACGGCCTCAAATTCTATGAGAATTTTGGCGATTTTGCCTTCACCACCAAGGCGCGGGCGGTGGCGCTGCGCGATTTCGGGCCGACCTTGGCGCCGATGAACGCGTTCCTGACCATCACCGGCATCGAAACCTTGCCGCTGCGCATGGAACGCCATGTGGCGAACGCGCAGAAAGTTGCGGAATTTCTCGCCGGTGACAAACGGGTCGCCTGGGTGTCGTATGCGGGTCTGCCGACCAGCCCGTATTATCGCCTCGCGCAGAAATACCTCCCGCGCGGCGCGGGCGCGGTGTTCACCTTCGGCGTCAAAGGGGGGTACGAGGCAGGTATCAAGGTTGTGGAAGCGGTCCGCCTGTTCTCCCACCTCGCCAATGTCGGGGACACGCGCAGCCTGATCTTGCATCCGGCATCGACCACCCATCGCCAGCTGAGCGACGAACAGCGCGTGGCGGCCGGGGCCGGGCCGGACGTGATCCGCTTGTCGATCGGATTGGAATCCGCCGCCGATATCATCCGCGATCTCGACGAAGCCCTGGCGGAGGCCTGTTCACCAAATTGAAACGGGGCAGGGGCTATCCTGCGGGTGCGGCTTTCCGCCGGCCAAAGAAATGTCGTAGGTAGCGTAGGCCGGTAAAATGCCGGCGGGGAACTGATATGTGCGGGTTGACGGGGCTGTTGCATCCGGACCGGGGTGGCGCGATCGATCGGCGGCTGCTGCAGTCGATGACGGATGCACTTGCCCATCGTGGACCGGATGGCGATGGTTTCCATACCGAGCCAGGCGTCGGGCTGGGCCATCGTCGGCTCGCCATCATCGACCCGACGGGCGGTGAGCAGCCGATGTTTAACGAGGACGGCTCGGTCGTCATTGTATTCAACGGCATGATTTATAACTACCGCGAATTGATGGTTGAGCTGCAAGCGCTTGGGCATGTATTCCGCACTAAATGCGATACAGAAACGATATTGCATGCCTGGGAGGAATGGGGCACCGATTGCCTCGATCGGCTGCTCGGGTTTTTTTCCCTGGCACTGTGGGACCGGCGGCAGCAATCTTTGTTCCTGGCGCGCGACCGGCTGGGGAAAAAGCCGCTGCACTACGCGTTCACCGCGGATGGTGGGCTGGCGTTTGCCTCTGAAATCGGAGCGCTGGCGACGGTGCCGGGGATTGATCGCAGCATCGTGCCCAGCGCGGTCGAGGATTTTTTCACCTATGGCTATATCCCCGATCCGCTGACGATTTACGCCGGCATCTTCAAGCTTCCGCCGGCGCATTGCCTGCTGCTGAAGCCCGGTGATCGCCACGCCAAGCCGCGCTGCTACTGGCGCCCGCGCACCGATGGGGTGGCAATTGACGAGCAGGCGGCGATCCCGGCTTTGGTCGAGCGTTTCCGTGACAGCGTTCGCCAGCGCCTGATCGCCGACGTGCCGCTGGGGGCGTTCTTGTCGGGTGGGGTTGATTCGAGCGCGGTCGTGGCCTTTGCCGCGGAGCAGCGCGCGATGCCGCTTGATACGTTCACCATCGGCTTTGGCGGCGAAATGGATGAGCGCCCTTATGCCGCGATGGTCGCGGAACGTTACGGCACCATCCAGCATAATGAAGCGGCGACGATGGACATCATCGATGCCGCGCGCGATCAGGGGCGGGTGTTTGGGGAGCCGTTTGGCGATACGTCATCGGTGCCTACCCATCGCGTGTGTGCGCTGGCCCGGCGTCACGCCAAAGTGGCGATTTCGGGTGATGGTGGGGATGAGGTGTTCGGCGGTTATCGGCGCTATCAGTGGCATCGCATGACTGAAGCCGTCCGCGCTTATGTTCCGGCCGGGCTGCGGCGTGGGGTGTTGGGCGGTTTGGCGCGGATTTATCCCAAGATGGATTGGGCGCCGCGCTGGTTGCGGGCGAAATACACGCTGACGGAACTGAGCCTCGATTCCGCACTCGGCTATTTCCGCATGATTACGAAAGTGCATGCCGATCAGCGCCGTGCCCTGTTCACGCCTGCGTTGAATGCGCAGCTTGATGGGTACGACCCCGGTGCGCGGATCGCCGACTTGATGGAAGTTGTCGGCACTGACGATCCGCTGAAGGCGGCGCAATTTGTTGATATCAATACCTATCTGGTGGGCGATATCCTGACTAAGGTCGATCGCGCCTCGATGGCCAATTCGCTGGAAGTGCGGGCGCCGTTCCTCGATACCGGGCTGCTGGAATTCGGCTTGTCGTTGCCGACTGATTTAAAATTGCGTGGGGCGGAGGGGAAGTATGTCCTGAAGCGGGCGATGGAGCCGTATTTGCCGCGGGAGGTTCTATATCGTACCAAGCAGGGCTTCGCGACGTCTCCGGCGGCGACTTTCAGGGCCGAGGCTGGGCGATTGCGGCGGCATTTGCTGGGGGATGCGATGCGGGATTGCGGCTTGTTCCGTATCGATCACGTCGCCGCCCTGATCGACCAGCACGCGGCGGCCGCGTTCGATCACAGCCATGTGCTCGGGCTGCTGCTGGTGTTTGAAGGCTTCCTTGCCAGCGCATCGGTGGCGCAGGATGCGCCCGACTATGCCAGTGCCTGAACTGCCGGATGAGGTGCCGCAAGGAAGGTCGATCTTGGCCCGCACGGCGAGCGGTGCCGGCTGGATTCTGGCCTTTCGTGCGGTCACCAGGGTGATCGGCACCGCAAGCACCTTCATCCTGGCAATGCTGCTGCTGCCAGTGGATTTCGGCGTCGTGGCACTTGGCACGGCGTTCTTGCAGTCGGTTGAAATTCTTGCCTATGTCGGGGTTGAAGACGCGCTGGTGCGGGAAAAATCGCCCGATCGGGCGATGTATGACACGGGCTTCACGCTCAATTTGCTGCGCGGCGGGTTGATGGCGTTGGTATTGATTGGGCTCGCGGTGCCGGTCGCGAATTTCTACCGCGAGCCGGAATTGGCGAATGTGCTGTTGGCGCTTGGCGTGGCGGCACTGCTGGAAGCGTGCGGCAATATTGGCATGGTCGATTTTCGCCGCAACTTCCAGTTCGACCGCGAATTCATGTGGCTGACCTTGCCGCGTCTGGTGCAAGTGGTGGTGATGGTTGCAAGCGCGATTATTTTGCGCAGTTACTGGGCGTTGATCATCGGGATCCTGGCGCTGCGGGTGGTGAAGCTGGTGCTCGGCTATCGGCTGCACCCGTATCGACCGCGCCTGACCTTGAGCGCCTGGCGCCATTTGCTGGGCTACTCAGCCTGGAGCTGGGCCGTGTCGATTGCCATCCTGCTGCGGGAAAAAGTGCCAACCGCACTGATCGGCCGCATTCTCGAACCGCAATATGTCGGCATGTTCACCATCGGCAGCGATCTGGCGGGCTTGCCAGTGTCCGAACTGGTAGCGCCGGCGTCACGCGCCGCGTTTTCCGGGTTTTCGGTCGGCCGGCATGAAGGGGTGGCAGCGAGCGAGACCTATATCAACCTCGTCTCAGTGCTCGCTGCGGTAACTTTGCCGGCGGGGATCGGGCTGTCGCTGGTGGCCGATCCGCTGGTGCGCATCGCGCTAGGCCCTAGCTGGCTCGAAGCGGTGCCGATGATCGAACTGCTGGGACTGCATGCGGCGATTGCGGTCTTCGGCTATCTCGGCTGGACATTGTTTTTCTCCCATGGACGCCTGCTGCAAGTGTTCGGTATCACCATGGTGAGCGCGCTGGTGCGGGCGCTGCTGCTGGTGCTGCTGCTGCCCTATTACGGGCTGATCGGCGCGGCGCTGGCGATTTTGGCGAGCGCGCTGTTCGAGGATGTGGTCTATATCCAACTGCTACGGCGCAATTTCAGCGCCAGCTTGTCAGCCCTGGTGCGGCGGTGCTGGCGGCTGTTTGCGGCGACCGGCGCGATGGCGGCGGTGCTGCATTTAGCCGGGCTCGGCTGGGTGACCACCGGCGGCAGTCGGGTGGAGTTGCTCTACCATCTCGGCGCGGCGGCACCGGCCGGTGCGGTCGTTTATGCGATGAGCCTTTTTGCCCTGTGGTCGCTCGCTGGCCGCCCGGCAGGCCCCGAAGCGGATATGCTGGCCTATGTCCGCCGCCGCCTATCGCGCCGCTGATGGGTGACGCCCCGCGGCGGTTAGTGCTGACAATTTTCCCCAGCTTCGCAGTCGGTGGTGCCCAGGCGCGTTTCGCCAGCATCGCCAACTATTTCGCCGACCGCTTCCGCCATCAGGTGATCGCCCTGAACGGTGATATTTCATGTCGAGAACGCATCGATTCTGACGTCCGAATCGACTACCCCACCATCGCATTCAAAAAGGGCGACACACTCGGCAATCGCACCATCTTTCGCCGCTATTTGCGCGAAACCAAGCCGGACGTGCTGGTTACCTGCAATTTTGGCAGCCTGGACTGGGTGCTCGCCAATACCCCGAAGCTGGTGCGTCACGTTCATGTCGAAGACGGCTTTGGCCCAGATGAGCGGGTCCAGCAAATCCCCCGCAGGGTCTGGCTACGACGGCTGTTGCTGCGCCGCAGCCCAATCGTCCTTCCATCGCGAACCCTGCTGAAAATCGCCGCCGATATCTGGCATTTGCCACGCAAGAACCTGCACTACGTCCCCAACGGGATTGACCTGAAGCGCTTCGGCCTGGCGGTCCCGGAGACGTGCTGACCATCCGATGTCGGCCCGGTGATCGGCAGCGTTGCGGCGCTGAGGGCCGAGAAAAACCTCGCTCGCCTGGTGCGTGCCTTCGCGCTGGTGGCACGGGACGTGCCGTGCCATCTGGCGATCATCGGCGACGGTCCTGAGCGCGCCATGCTTGAGGCACTGGCAGCCGAACATGGCATTGCCGATCGCGTCACCTTCACCGGCCATGTTGCGGCGCCGCAAGGTCTCTATCGCGGCATGGATATTTACGCATTGTCGTCAGACACTGAACAAATGCCAATGACCGTGCTCGAAGCAATGGCCGCCGCCTTGCCGATCGCCGGCACCGATGTCGGCGATGTCGCTGGCATGGTGGCCGAGGAAAACCGCCGCTTTATCGTGCCGCTGTCGGATGAAACGCTCGCCGCCAGCTTGCGCGCCCTGGTCGATAATCTGGCGTTACGTACAGTCCTTGGCAGTGCCAACCGGGCCAAGGTGGCGCAAGATTATGACCAGCAAACCATGTTCGACGCCTATGGCGCCTTGTTCGATGGGTTACCTGTTCGCCCCCGGCACCCATAAAACATCCCCGCCGGCGGCTGCATTCAAGTGCCGGCTCAGCACGAACAAATGATCCGACAGCCGGTTGAGGTAGCGCACCACCGCGGGATTTACCTCCTCGATATGCGACAATGCCACCACCAGCCGCTCTGCCCGTCGCGTGACAGTGCGGGCGAGATGGGCGCCCGCCGCCCCGGCGCACCCGGCCGGCAACACGAAGCTTTTCAACGCCGGCAAGCCCGCGTTCATCGCCGCCACTTCTTCCTCCAGCCGCACTGACGGCGCGTCCGTTAACCGCAACCCGTCGCCCATTTCCCCCGGCACACACAGATCGGCGCCTATATCGAACAGGTCATTCTGGATGCGGGCCAGCATAGCGTCGGTCGCGCCATCGCAGTGCAGCCGCAGCAACCCGATCGTCGCGTTGGCTTCGTCGACCGTGCCATAAGCCTCCACCCGCAGCGCGTCCTTCGGCACCCGGCTGCCATCGCCGAG
>JANXRN010000051.1 GCA_025352995.1 Acetobacteraceae bacterium | reverse complement strand
CACCCGGGGCATACGGGCGAGCCGGTCATTGACCAACGCGCGGCCCTGCCCGCAACGGTCCGCGAAATATTTCACGAATTCCTCGCCGTGGCGCAACGCCGCGATGGCGCCGTGCTGGGAGAATTCCGGCGCGCCCGAGGTATTGAACTGGATCAGCTTTTCGAAGGCTGATTGGCAGCCCTCGGGATAGACCACCCAGCCGAGCCGCCAGCCGGTCATCGCCCAGGCCTTGGAAAAGCTGTTGACCACGAACACTGGATCGGTTGGCGCGATGATTTCGAGGAAGCTGAACGCGGCGTTGCGGTCGTAAACCGTGCGGTGATAAACCTCGTCCGAAATGATCGCGATGTTTTTGGCGCGGGCGAAGTCGAGCAATTGCTGCGCCTGTTCGCGTTCAATCATCCAGCCGGTTGGATTGCCAGGGGTCGCCAGATAAATCACTTTCGTATCGCCATCGCAGGCGGCGAACACGGCTTCGAGGTCGAGCACCCAGCCGGCATTGCCCGCGGTCATCGCGACTTCGCGGACTTCGGCGCCTTGCACTTGCATGGCGCGCATGATGTTGGGCCAACTTGGCGTGATGGCGACGACATTATCGCCCTTTTGCACCGTGGCTTGCGCGATGATCGATACCGCGCTCATGCCCGAGGCGGTCAGCGCGAAGCGGTTTTCCGGGATTTCGACCCCGTAAACCATCTTATTATACTCGGCCAAGGCGGTCAGCATGTCGGGGATGCCGCGATTGGGGGTGTAGAAAGTCTTGCCGTCCGCGAGCGCTTTGGCCGCCGCGTTGCAAATGAAATCGGGCGTCGGCACGTCCGGTTCCCCGGCATACATGCCCACTGTGTCGGGATAATCGAACCCCATGCGCCACACTTCGACGATGGGGCTGTCCTCGAGCTCCTCGATCGCGTTGCGGATAATCGCCATGGTGCCTGGATTCCTTGTGGTTTTGAGCGGCCTGCATGCAAGCCGAGCGGCCTTATGCCGTCAATCGCTTCTCTTTGACAGGCAGCCCCGCCTGGGATGATGATCAAGATCGAAAACCCAAGGGGCCTGACCATGTCCAAACGCGTTGCATTAGCGGCGGCTTTTTTGTGGGCGGGGGCGGCTTCGGCGGCGGACCTGAGCATGGCGCTGTCATCGTCGCCAACCTCGATGGATCCGCAATTCCATAATCTCGGCGCCAACGCCAATGTGGCTGCGAATATTTTCGAGCCGCTGGTGGCGATGGATGGCGACAGCCGGATCGGGCCGGGCCTCGCGGTTTCCTGGCGCGCGGTCGATGATCTGACCTGGGAATTCAAGCTGCGCCCCACCGCCAAATTCTCCGACGGGACGCCGTTTACCGCCGAGGACGTGGTTTATTCGTTGAACCGCCCGTCGAGCCTGGTGAATTCGCCCGCCGGCTATGTGATCTTCACCCGCGCCATCACCGGCAAAACTGTGATCGACGCGCAAACCGTGCGGCTTTCGACCGCGACGCCCTATCCGCTGCTGATTTCCGACCTCAGCGCCGTCTTCATGCTCAGCAAGAAAGCGTCAGACGGGGTGCCTACCGAAGCCTTTGCCACCGGCAAAGGGGTGGTGGGCACCGGCCCGTACAAATTCGTGTCGTACTCGCGGGACGAGAAAGTTCAGGTGACGCGCAATGATCTTTATGACGGCACGCGGGCGCCGTGGGACAACGCGACCTTGCGCTTCATCCCCAACAATGCCGCACGGCTGGCAAGCCTGCTGTCGGGCGATGTCGATGGCATCGAAGGCGTGCCCACGCCCGACCTTGATACAGTCAAAGCCAACGCCAAGCTGGTGTTCGGGCAGAAAGTCTCTGGCCGGTTGATTTATTTGTTCGTTGATTCCGGGCGCGATGACACGCCGTTCGTCACGGGCAAGGATGGCAAGAAGCTCGCCAAGAACCCGCTTTCCGATGTCCGGGTCCGGCGCGCTTTATCGATGGCGATCAACCGGGAAGCCATCAGCAGCCGGGTAATGGCGGGGTTGGGCTATCCCACCAACAATCTGGTGCCCGATACGCTGTTCGGCAACGACCCGACCTTGAAAATCCCGCCCAATGATATCGATGCGGCGAAGAAATTGCTCGCCGAGGCGGGCTTCCCGGACGGCTTCGCACTGACCGTGCACGCGCCCAACAACCGCTTCGTCAATGACGACAAGATCGCCCAGGCCGTCGCGCAGATGTTCAGCCGCATCGGGATTACGGCGGCCGTCGATACCATGCCGATGGCGTCCTACGCCGCGCGCGGCGCCAAAAGCGATTTCAGCATCGGGCTGATCGGCTATGGCGCGCAAACCGGCGAAAGCAGTTCCACCTTGCGCGCCATCATCGCGTGCTCCAAACCCGAAACCGGCGGCGGCTTGTTCAACTGGAGCCATTTCTGCGATCCAGCCGTCGATGCGCTGGTCGCCAAGGCGCTGACCACGGTGGACGATCCCGCCCGGCTCGATTTGCTGCGTCGCGCGGCCCACCTTGCCATCGATGAAGGGGCGATCATCCCGCTGCATTTCCAGGCGACGACCTGGGCGGCGCGCCGCGGCATCACCATCGTGCCGCGCACCGATGAGCGGACGTTTGCCGGGACGTTTCTGCCAGGATAGGAAAGATGTTCTTTTTGTGAACAAAAAGAACCAAAAAAACTTTCCACTTTGGTTCCGAGTTCGCACATGCGGCAGTGCGCCAATGGATAGAAAGTTTTTTTGCTTCTTTTTGTTCACAAAAAGAAGATGCTTGCTTCCTTGACCTGCGTTGCCAGCGCTGGTGTGCTGCGGGTCAGTTTTCGGGAGACCCACCATGAAGCGCGCCGCCGCCTTCCTTGCCGTCGCATTGCTTGCCGCCCCGGCCTGGGCCGCCAAAGACAGCGTATCGCTTGGCATGCAGCTCGAGCCGCCCAATCTCGACCCGACCGGCGGCGCGGCGGCGGCGATCCGGGAAATTGACTATCTCAATATTTTCGAGGGGCTGACGCGGGTTGATGAAAACCTCACCCCGATTCCGCTGCTGGCAGCGAGTTGGGTGATTTCGCCGGACGGGCTGACCTACAGCTTCAAGCTGCATGCGGGGGTGAAGTTCCACGATGGCGCGGCGTTTGACTGCTCGGTGGTAAAGTTCAGCTATGAACGCGCGGTCGCGCCCGACAGCACCAATGCGCAGAAGGGCTATTTCGAACCGATCGCCAAGACCGAATGCCCCGATCCGTTGACGGCGGTAGTCACCTTGAAGCGGCCGACTGGGCGGTTCCTCTATGCGATGGGGCTGAGCGACAGCGTCATGATCTCCCCGGCATCGGTTGCCGGCAACAAGACCAATCCGGTTGGCACCGGCCCGTTCCGTTTCACCCGCTGGGTCAAGGGCGATCGGGTCGAACTGATCCGCAATGACAGCTATTGGGGCAAAGCTCCGGCGCTGAAAACAGTGGTGTTCCGCTTCATTTCCGATCCAACGGCAGCCGCTGCCGCCGTCATGGCCGGCGATCTGGATGCGTTCCCGAACTATCCCGCCCCTGAAACGCTTGACCAGCTGCGCGCCGATAAGCGCTTTACCGTCGCCATGGGGACGAGTTCGGGCAAGGTGATCATGTCGCTCAACAATGCACGCAAACCGTTTGACGATGTGCGGGTGCGGCGCGCTTTGGCGCATGCGATTGATCGGAAAGCGTTGATCGAGGCGTTGGGCGGCAACGGCACGCCAATCGGCTCGCATTACGCACCCGGCGATGCGGCCTATGTCGATTTGTCCAACACTTATCCCTACGATCCCGCCAAGGCCCGCGCCTTGCTCGCCGAAGCCGGGGTGAAGCCGGGCTTCGTGATGACCTTGCGCCTGCCGCCGCCGGCCTATGCACGGCGTGGCGGCGAAGTGGTCGCCGCGATGCTGGAACAGGTCGGGATTGTTGCCAAGCTTGAGAATATCGAGTGGGCGCAATGGTTGAGCCAGGTGTTCGGCAAGGACACCAATTTCGACGCCACCATCATCAACCATGTCGAAGCCCGTGACCTCGACCTCTACGCCCGCGATTTCTACTACTTCAACTACAAAAGCGACGCGTACAAGGCGCTCTATCAGAAATTCATTGAGGCCACTGACCCCGCCGCGCAGATGGAATTGTCGCATCAGTTGCAGCGCCAGTTGGCCACCGATGAGCCGGCGGTTTATTTGATCGGGGCGGCGCGAACCAGCGTATGGAGCGCCAAGTTGCGCGGCATGTGGGTCAACGGTTTGATTCCGGCCAATGACATGGCCGCCGTATCCTGGGCTGAATAACCTGTTCCTGGCCCGCCGCTTTCTCGGGCTGCTGGCAACAGTGCTGGCAGCATCGCTGGTGGTGTTCATCGTGCTGGAAGTGCTGCCGTCGGACCCGGCAGCGCTGATGCTGGGCACCGACGCGCGGCCTGACACGCTGGCCGCCTTGCAACGCGAACTCGGCCTCGATCAGCCAAGCTGGTGGCGCTATTTGCTGTGGATCGGCAATTTGCTGCGCGGCGATCTTGGCATCAGCTACACGTATCGCGTGCCGGTCAGCGAACTGATCGGCGCGCGCATGGAAGTCACCGTGCCGCTGGCGCTGCTGGCGATCGGGCTTTCGACATCGATCGCCATCCCGGTCGGGGTGTTTTCAGCGTCGCGACGTGGCGGCGCGTCCGACACCGCCATCATGGCCGGCGCCCAGCTTGGCATCGCGATGCCGAATTTCTGGCTGGGGATTTTGTTCATCCTGGTGTTCTCGGTCTGGCTCGGCTGGTTTCCCGCCGGCGGCTTTGCCGGCTGGGACAAAGGCATCGGCACGGCCCTGCGGTCCCTGGTGCTACCAGCCTTCGCGCTGGCGTTGCCGCAAGCGGCGATCTTGTCGCGCGTCACCCGGGCATCGGTGCTGGAAACGCTGGGGCAGGATTATGTCCGCACCGCGCGCGCCAAGGGCCTGACCGCGACCGTAGCACTTTGGCGCCACGCGGTGCCCAACGCGCTGATCCCGGTGGTAACGATTCTCGGGCTACAATTTTCGTTTCTGCTGGCCGGCACGGTAATTATCGAAAACGTGTTCAGCCTTCCCGGCATGGGGCGGCTGATGTTCCAATCCATCGCCCAGCGCGACCTGATCGTCGTTCAGGATCTGGTGGTGCTGCTGGCCACCAGCGTGATCGTGATCAACTTCGTGGTCGATATCATCTACCGCCTGCTCGACCCGCGCATTGGCGCCGGCGCGCAATGAAGCCGCGCCTCAGCCTTTATATCGGCGCCGCATTGGTTGGGCTGATCATCGGCACGGCGCTGCTGGCGTTGGTCTGGACGCCGTATCCGCCGACGCGGATCGATATCCTGCACAAGCTGGCGCCCCCCAGTTGGACGCACTGGCTCGGCACCGATCCGTTCGGGCGCGACGTGCTGTCGATGATTATGGTCGGCACCCATACGTCGCTGTCAGTGTCGCTGTTGGCGGTCAGCATAGGTGCGGGCATCGGCGTCCCGCTCGGCGCCCTGGCATCGGCCTCCGGCGGCTGGGTCGATGCGATGGTGATGCGCAGCGCCGATCTGGCCTTCGCCTTTCCCGCGTTGCTGACGGCGGTGATGATCACCGCGCTGGCCGGCCCAGGGGCGACCAACGCGATGCTGGCCATCGGGCTGTTCAACATCCCGGTTTTCGCGCGGGTGACCCGCGGCGCCGCGCTATCGGTGCAGGAACGCGATTTCGTCGCCGCCGCACGCGCCACCGGCCGCGGCGGGTTCGGCGTCATGGCGCGGCACGTACTCCCCAACATCTCGGCGGTGTTGCTGGTGCAGATCACCATTCAGTTCGCGCTCGGGATTCTCGCCGAAGCCGG
>JANXRN010000556.1 GCA_025352995.1 Acetobacteraceae bacterium | reverse complement strand
CCTCGCCGAACGCCGCACCACGCGGGCGGGCAGCATGAGCGGCGGTCAGCAGCAAATGCTGGCGCTCGGCCTCGCCATCCTCGGCACGCCACGCTGCCTGCTGCTCGATGAACCTTCGATCGGCCTTGCCCCCAATCTGGTGGAACGGCTGTTCGAGCAGTTCCATACCATCTGCAAGCAGCATGGCGTGGGGGCGATTTTGGTTGAACAAAACGTCGCTGCGGCCCTGAAAATCGCCGACCGCATCGTGATCATGAATAACGGGCAGATCGTGTTTGACGGGCTGCCTGATGAGGCGCGCAAGGCGAATGTCTGGGATTATTTTTAAGCCATGAAGAAAAGAATCTACTTTGTTTGAAAACAAAGTAGCAAAAAAACTTTGTCAATTCTGGCCGTTGGCTCGGGAGCTTACCGCAGTCGCACCGTAACCGAAACAAAGTGATAAAGTTTTTTTGGTTCTTTGTGTTCACAAAAAAACATTCTTCCTTACTTCGCCCCCTCAAACCGATACCCATCCCCCTGCTTGCGCACATACCCGCAATAAGGATCGCCAAAATGCATCGGCATGATCAGCGCGTTGCGCGCAGCCGCCCGCGCCAGCATTTTCGCGCGAGACTCCAGCGCCTGGCCCGGCCGCAGCACGTAGCGGTCATTCCAATGCGGATTGGCGATCTGGATCGGCGAATGCATCGTATCGGTTGAAAAATAGCCTTCTTCCCCATTCGACCGCAGCCGGAACGCCAGCATCCCCGGCGCGTGGCCGGACACATCTTCGCCGACCAGGCAGCCGGCAACTTCCTGGCCGTCTTCGATGAAATCGACCAATCCGGCGTCCAGCACCGGCAACACGGAGTCCGCAAAGCTACCCGCCTGCACCATCTTGTCGCCGCCGTCGTACTCAGCCTTCCAATGCTCGAACTCCACCCGCGGCATTAAATAGCGCGCGTTCGGGAATGCCGGCACCCAACGCCCATCCTGCAAAACCGTGTTGCCGCCGACATGATCGGTATGGAGATGGGTATGCACCACATGCGTTACCTTGTCGGCCGGCGCACCGGCGGCTTCCAGCCACGGGATCAGCAGCGTGTTCAACTGGTTCATCCGCGGCGCGGCGCGGTTCTTGAAGTTGCCCACCCCGCTATCGATCAGAATGATGTTGCTACCGGCATGCACCACCCAGACCTGGATGGTCACGATGAAACGATCCATCGAGGGCACGTAATGATTGGGGGCAATCCAGGCTTCATTGGCCTTGATCGCCGCATCACGCTCCGCCTTGGGGATTTCGGGAAACAGGAACTCCGGCGCGTGGGTCGGGCCGGAATACTCAACGACATTGGTAACGCGTGCGTCACCGATCATGCGGGTGCGGATCATGGGCTTCTTCCTGGTTGGAGAGATTCAGGGAAGGCAAGCAGTTCTTTTTGTGAACAAAAAGAACCAAAAAAACTTTTTCACACTTGGTACGGTTGCCGTGCCCTTGCGGAGGGACCCAAGCCAACGGCCAGAAATTGACAAAGTTTTTTTGCTTCTTTTTGTTCACAAAAAGAAGATTCTTCCTTCACCCTTCTGCAAATTCAGTCGCAACCACCGACGGCCGAGCACAAAACCCCAAATGCCAAGCGGCGAGTTTGGGATGCCCATCGCGCCAGGCTTCAACCGCATACCGGAAATCGAGGTAGCACAGCGCCACCCCGATCGCGACGTGGCCAATATTGAACGGCGCGGCAACCAACGCATCCGCCTCGGCTTCCAGCGCCGGAATGCAGGCGCGGATTTTGCCTTCCCACAGCGCCTGGTGCGGCGCCGATTGTTTGTCGGCCGGGCGCAGACGCTCCCCGAGACGCAACAGCGAAATATCCAGCATGCCGCTGCCCAGTGCCTGCCAACGCAGCGCGGTCATGTGGGCGGCCCCACCAGCCGGAAACAACCTGCCGCCACCGAGATCGTTGAGATATTCCGCGATCACCAGCGAGTCATACAAAATACCCCGGTCCGGCGTCCGCAAGGTCGGGATTTTGCCGAGTGGGTTTTCGGTCATCAATTCAAGATGCGGCACGGTTCCGCCGACAATTGTGCGCACATGGGCCAACCGATCGGCGACCCCCACCTCATGCGCCACCACCAGCACCTTGCGCACGTAGGGCGAGCGTGGCGACCAGTGCAGCACCATTTTATCTGTCATGTGGGCGTTTCCTCCATGCCCCATGTTGGCATCCGGGCGGTTGCGGGGCTAGCCTGTCGGGCGACGGGGAAACCACAGGAAAATTGCATGGCGATCGACAAGCGCATCACCGCGGCCACCGAGGCACTGCAAGGCATCAAGGACGGCGCGACAGTGATGCTGTCAGGTTTTGGCGGCTCCGGCTTTGCCAACACGCTGATTACCGCGTTGCGCGATCTTGGGCGCCGCGATCTGACGGTCGTCGCCAATTCCGCCACCCATCCGCTCGCCAAGACGCAAATTCTGATCGAAGCCAAGCAGGTCCGCAAAGTGATTTGTTCGGCCGCGCGCGGGCGTGGCAAGGAATTATCGGCGTTCGAAGAACAATGGAAAGCCGGCACGATTGAACTCGAAGTGCTGGCCCAAGGCACTTTCGCGGAACGCATTCGCGCCGGTGGTGCCGGCATCCCGGCCTTCTACACCCCGTCTGCCGCCGGCACCGATCTGGCGAAGGGCAAGGAAATCCGCCGCTTCAACGGGCGCGATTACGTGCTGGAAACCGCCATCGAAGCCGATCTGGCGCTGATCCGCGGTGACATTGGCGACCGCTTCGGCAACCTGACCTTTCGTGGCAGCCAGGCCAATTTTGGCCCAGGGATGGCAACGGCTGCCAAGCTGGTGATCGCCGAAGTTTTCACCGCCCAACAGGATGCTTTACCACCGGACCGGGTGATGCTGTCGGGCGTGTTCGTCGATCATGTGCTGGCCGTGGGGGGCCGTTAGATGGGAAAGCTCAATCGCCAGCAAATGGCCTGGCGCGCCGCGCAGGATTTGCAGGAAGGTATGCTGGTCAATCTCGGCCTCGGCATGCCGGTCGCGTGCAGCCAATATGTGCCGCATGGGCGGGAAATCGTCTTCCAGTCGGAAAACGGGGTGATCGGCGCCGGGCCGCTCGCCGGCAAGAATGCCGCCGACCCCGATCTAGTTGATGCCGGCAGCCGGCAGATTACGGTCGCGGTGGGTGGGGTGGTGATCGATTCGGTCGCAAGCTTCGCGATGATCCGCGGCGGGCATATCGACGTGACGTTGTTGGGCGCGTTTGAGGTTGCGGCCAATGGAGATCTGGCGAATTGGGACAGCCGCATCCCCGACAAGGGGCCGTTGGTTGGTGGCGCGATGGACCTTGCGGCGTCGGCGAAAGCGGTCTGGGTGATCATGGAACACACCACCCGCAAGGGCGGGCCGCGGCTGTTGGACCAATGCAGCCTGCCGCTCACCGCGCCCCATTGCGTGAAGCGGGTTTATACCAATCTGGCGGTGCTGTCGGTCGGGCCCGATGGTTTCACCGTGCACGAAATCATTCCGGGCATGTCGCAGGCGGAATTGCAGGCGGCAACTGGCGCAAAACTGACATTCGCCCCCGATTGCGGGACGATCAACGCCCCCGACCTTGCGGACGAGGAGTAGGGGCGTGCAGTGGATTGACCTTGCCGGTGCGGCCTTGCGCTATGAGGTTTCGGGCACCGGTCCAGAAACGCTCGTGCTGGTGCATGAAATGGGCGGCACGCTTGATAGCTGGGACCATGTGCTGCCCGCGCTGAACGCCACGCGCCGGGTGCTGTGCTACGATACGCGCGGGGCGGGCCAGTCGGAGAAAATCGCCGGCACCGCCAATATCGATGCGATGGCCGATGATATCGCCGGGCTGCTCGATGCAACCGGCATCACCGGCCGCGTCGCTATTGCCGGCTGCGCGGTCGGTGGCGCCATCGCGCTCAACTTCGCCCATCGCCATCCTGGCCGGGTGCGGGCGCTGATCCTGATGGGGCCGGCGCTGAGCATCCCGGCCGAACGTCGCGAAACCGCATTGCAACGCGCCGCCGACCTCGAAGCCGGAACGATGCGCGATGTGGTGGATGCAAGCCTCGGCGCCAGCTACCCACCCGTGGTTCAGCACAATGCG
>JANXRN010000537.1 GCA_025352995.1 Acetobacteraceae bacterium | reverse complement strand
CCGCAGCACCCCTTGCCGCACGCCGTCATCCATTGTCGCCAGCGCGGTGCGGATCAGCCGATCCAGCGTCGGGTCGGAAAACCCAGCCCAGTTGCCGCCGCCCAGCCCGGCATCGGCATCCGGCGTTGCCGCCCACACGCTCAGGAAGCTGGATGCTTCGCCGCTGGCCGCGTTCCAGCCACCTAACGCCAGCGCGAATTTTTTCTCGCGCCGTTGGGTGAAGTAGATCGATACCGGCATCGCCTCGACTTGCGTCCGCACGCCGATGCGGGTGAGGAACTGGCCGAGCGCCTGCGCCACCTTGGCATCGTTGATGTAGCGGTCATTGCTGGTGTGCAGGGTAATGCCGAAGCCGTCCTTATAGCCGGCCTCGGCCAGCAGCGCACGGGCCCTGGTGGGGTCGTAGCGCAGCGGCGCCGGCTTTTCCAGCGCGCCAAACATGCCGTCGGGCAGGAACTGGTTCGCTGTCACCGCGGCGCCATCCATGATCCGTTCGACGATCGCCATCCGGTCGATGGCAAGCGACATTGCCTCCCGCACCCGCGGGTCTTTCAGCGGATTGCGCCCGCCGGCATCGACGAACGGGGGCTGGGCGCGTTCGACGTCGGGTTGCAGGAAGATCAGCCGGGGCGTTGGGGTGACTTCCAGAACGAAGCGCTTGTCGGCCCGGATGCGGGCCATGTCGGCGCCGGAGGGATTTTCGATCAGATCGAAATCGCCCGCCAGCAGACCGGCCAGGCGGGGCCCCGCATTGGTCACCGGGCTCATCCGGACAATTTCCCATGCTGGCGGACGGCCCCAGTAGCGCGGGTTGCGCACCATTTCGGCCACGCCGCCACGGGTATAGCTGCGCAAGATGTAGGGGCCCGCGCCAAGCATCGCCGGGCCGGGAACGAAATCGGCCGACTGGGGAAAGAAGCTGACCCCGCAGCCATTGGGTGGGTTGAAGCCGATCGTCCCATGCCTGGCGTTTTTTGCCGGCAGGATCGCGATGCTGACCAGATCGTTGATCAGCAGCGGATATGCTGTGCGCATGGTGATGACCAGCGTGCGGGCATCTTCGGCCACAACGCTCTGCATGCGGCGGATGGTGGCGGGAAAGGCTGGCACCGGCAGGGACAGGACCCGGCAGAACGAGTAGATCGCGTCGTCGGCGGTGACCGGCGTGCCATCGGAAAAGACCGCATTGTCGCGGATTTTGAACTCCCACGTGCGATCGTCGCGGAGCTTCCACGACGCGGCCAGCGCGGGTTGCGGGCGCAGCTGCGCGTCATTGGCGACCAGGGTGCCGAACAGATGCTCGGCGAACGAAAGGTTGCTGCTGACGTTGCCGAAATGCGGATCGATCGAGGTGGTTTCCGACGCCAGCCCGATGCGCAGCGTCTGCGCCATGGCGGCGCCGTCGGGACGCCAAAGCAGCGCCAGCGCGCAGATCAGCCAAGGTGCGCAGATGGCGAAAAAAAATCTCGCACGCATCACTGTCTCTCCTGTCGGCATGACGTCCCACGACGCGGGGCGGCTCGGTCCAGGCTAGTGACCGGACAGCATGGTCGGCAAGGGATAGATTTGGCGATGTTGGGGGGAAATTGACCGACGGGAACGGATGTTAAACTCGGGGTCTAACAGTCCGGCGTGTTCCCGGATTGTTCCCGAAAAATGCACCGTAACCCATTGAAAACATTGGTGGGCGCAGCAAGGCTCGAACTTGCGACCCGCTGATTAAGAGTCAGCTGCTCTACCAACTGAGCTATGCGCCCTACCGAAGCGTCTTCAATAGGTTAACCAAAGTCCTGCAACTTCACGCCTGCGTCCTTCCGGGTGGCCTGATGCCGCGCGAAACGCGGTAGCAGGCTGCCATCTGGCTGCGGACGGATCACTACAGAGTTCAGGTGGATGCGTAAAGGGGGGAAGCGGACTTTCCGGGCGGCACCAGGTGCGGCCGTCAACTCCCCCCATTAAACGCCGCATTTACGTAAATATTGCGCATACGATCGTGGCCGCTTAGGCTTCGTCCAGGGATGAGATGAACAGGTAAAAGCGGAGGCGCGTCATGGCGACACGTAACTGGATTGGCAATCAGGGTACCATCGATCCGAACGATGCCACCCAGGCGGTCAACTATGTCGGGGGCCTTGTGCCGGTTACCGGGGACACGCTGGTCGTCGGCAGTGGGCTTACCTTGGACCTGCTGTCCACCGGCACCGTTACCTCCCTGACCATGGTTGCCGCCGGCAGCGATGTTTTCAACTTCACCAATCAGAATTTCGTTCAGGCGAGTTTTACCCTCGGCAACGCCACCACCCTGAACCTGACCGGCACGACCACCAACAGCGCCGGCTTCGATATTGGCACCAGCGGCAGTAGTCAGGGACAAATTCACCAGACCGGTAGTGCGGCATCGCTGGTCATCAATTCGGTCGGTACGGTCAATAACGGGGCGTTTCTTTTTCTCGATTCGGCCAATGGCCATATCACCTTCAACGTGTCGCAAAACGGTACCCTGGGCGGCGATTATTATTCCAGCGGTCCGATTTTCAATTTCGGCGGCACGCTGACGATCAATTCCGACAATAGCGTTGCCACCGGGAGTAACGGCAATCGTTTCTCCAACGCCGGCTATATCATGCTGGCCTCGCAGAACGGGGTGTCCTTCACCAAGCTCAACGGCCGGATGGACAACACCGCCGGCGTGTTCGAACTGACCCAGCTTGCCACCGGGGCGACGCTCGAAATCGCCACCAACATGCCGGGCGCGCAGCTGGTCGAATTCGGCGCCGCCAATAACGGCACGGTGGTGATCGACGCCACCACCACACTTGCCGCCTATGCCAATGTCGGCACCGTCACCACCACGGTGCTGCAGAACAGCTTCGAACGCTTCGGTGAATTCGGGCCGGGCAACACGATCGACCTCGCCGGCGTCAGCGTGACGGGCCTGACCTACAGTTTCGGCAATGACGCGACCTGGGGCAACAACGTCCTCACGTTGATCCGCAACGGCAGCACCATCGTCGCCCGCCTGCGTTTCACCGGCAGTTCCGCCTTCGCCGACGGCACCGCGTCCAACTTCGTGCTGTCCACCGACAGCGCCGGCACCGGCACGGCGATTACCGTCAGCGCCACCCCGGTTTCGGTGGTCAATGCCGGCACCACCTATAGCGTCGGCGGTGCGGCCGCAGTGTTCAACAGTCCGACCAGCAGCGCCACGCTCGATTGGGGCACTGCCGGGAACTGGACCGGGGGCACCAATTCGGGCCTACCCGGCCGGTATCAGGCGGTGGTGATCACCAATGCGCTCGCCCAGATCGTCAGCTTCGCCAAATATGAGCTCGACGTGTCGAGCGCCCAGACATCGGGCGGCCTGTCGTTCGACGACCATTTCGCCACCCTGAAAATCAGCGCCGCGCTGACCTTGGCCGCCACCCCCGGGCAGAGCAGCGGTGGCGCGCTGGTGCAAACCGCCGGCACGCTCGACATTGCCGCAGGCGGAACGCTGACCGCAACCATTTTCAGCTCGATCAGCAAGGTCACGCTTGAAGCCGGCGCCTCGCTCGCGGTCGCTGGCAGTGCGCCCTTCATCCTCGGCGCCGGCAAGAGCGGGCTCGGGCTTGACGCCAACACCAGCATCAACGGCGCCACAATCAATTCCGGCGGCGCCATTGCCATCGGCAGCAATGCCAGCACGTCGGTCACTGCCAGCGGTTCGAGCAATGTCACCGCGACCTTTACCGCCGTGGGCGCGAGCGCGGTCGATGATCCCAACCAGCCCAACGGTGTTTCCGCGTCTAACCTGACCATCACCGGGGCCGGAACGGTGTGGCGCGATGCTGGCGGGGACGCGACGACCAATTTCAGCGGCGCTATGCTGGTCGGCGGTGGCGGCACGACGGTCAATGCGCTCGGCACCGCCAGCGCCAATTCCGGCAATGGCAGCGTGAATATCGATCAGGGTGCGACCCTGATCGATAGCGCCTACGCGCTGCTCGGCATGTTCAGCGGGTGCAATGGCTCGGTCCAGGTGCAGAACGGCGCCAAATGGCTGGTCAATACCAGCAGCCTCAATCTGCCCGGCTCGATCGTCGTTGGCATCAGCAACATCATCACCGGCGGCCCGCCACCGCTGCTGTCGGTCGGGTTTTTGGGCACCGGCAGCCTGAATGTCGCCAGCGGTGCGACCGTTACGTTGGGCAATGAGCCGGCGGCGTCCAATCAGTACGGCCTGGCGATCGGCTATGGCGGGCCCAACCTGTCGCAAACCACCCGGCCAGGGGGCTCGGTGACCGTCAACGGCGCGTTGCTCGATAGCAGTCTGGCCACGATTACGATCGGCCAGCGCGGCGACGGTGTGCTCAACATCTCCAACGGCGGCACGGTGTTGGCCGGCAATGGTGGCGGCATTGGCTTCGGCGTCATCGTTGGCAGCCGCAGCTATGTGTTGGCGGGCACCACGATGGCGTCCAACGGCACGCTCACCATCGGCGGCGGCACCGGCACATCGGCGCTGATTTCGAGCAGCGATTTCATCGATGGCCGTGACGGCATCGGCAACGTGACCATCGGCAGCGGCGGCAGCCTGTCGGTTACCGGCCAGTTCTGGGAAGGCGGCTCGGGCGCCGGCCGTGGCGCGGCAACCGATTCCGGCAGCAATTTCCTGTTACAAGGCGGCAGCGTCAGCATCAGCAGCAACGCGACGATCTTCTCCGGCAGTAATTTCGACCTTGAAACGGGCGCCGTCGGGATCGCCAATGCCGGCACGCTGGTCAGCGGCAACCTGATCGTTGGCGCCACTGGCATGCTGACCATGCAGGGCAACGGCGGCGGCACCAAATCGGTGCTGACGGACAATGCGGCCGGCGGCACGCTGGTCAATTCCGGCACCATCAAGGCGCTGAACGGCACGCTCGAAATCGCCGCCAATGTCGGCGGATCCGGCAGTTTCAACGCTACCAGCGCCGGTCTGGTTCTGTTCGACCGGGTTGTCGGCAATGGCACCACCATATCCCTTGGCGGGACCAGTAGCACCGGCACGGTTGAACTGACCAACCCGTTCAGCTTCCAGGGCACGATCGACAATTTCTGGGGCACCGTGAGCGGGCCGGGGAATGCGCTGCTGGTCGATGGCATCGGCACGTCGGCCCCGACCTTGCAATGGAGCCAGATCGACGCCGCGCACGGCACGCTTGCGGTGTCCATCGCTGGCACGCTCAAGGCGACGCTCACCATCACCGGCTACCATCCTGGCGGGTTCACCCAGGTCGGTAACCCGACGCCGAACGGGCTGATCATCTCGGCGGCCGATACCGCGCCATGCTTCGCCGAAGGCACGCGCATTGCGACCTTGCGGGGCGAGATCGCGGTGGAAAATCTGGTCGCTGGGGACATGGCGATCACCGCCACCGGCAGCCGCCCGGTCACCTGGATCGGGCATCGCCGCGTGGTGTGCCGCCAGCATCCGCGCCCGTGGGACATCAACCCGGTCCATGTCCACCCGCATGCCTTCGCCGAAAACCAGCCGTTGCGCGACCTTTGGCTCAGCCCAGACCATGCGGTGTTCCATGATGGCGCGCTGATCCCGGTCCGCTATTTGATCAACGGCGCCACCATCGTCCAGGAGCCGCGTGACGCCGTCACCTACTACCATGTCGAACTCGATGCGCATGACGTACTGCTGGCCGAGGGCCTGCCGAGCGAAAGCTTCCTCGACACTGGCAACCGCGGCGCCTTTGCCAATGGTGGCGGCGCCGTCGCCATGCATCCCGATTTCGCGCTGAAGATTTGGGACGCCGCAGCTTGCGCGCCATTGGTGGTCGATGGTGCGCGGTTGCATGCGGCGCGGGCGCAACTGCTCGACCGCGCGGGCGCGCTCGGCCACGCCACGACGGACGATCCTGGCATTCATCTGCTCGCCGATGGAGTGGTGATTGCGCCCGATTGGATCGGTGAAGAAATCGGCTTTGTGTTGCCGGAGCAGTTCACCGAGTTGCGTCTGGTGTCCCGCAATTTCGCCCCCGCCGAACATTGGCCGACGAGTGTCGATCGCCGTCGGTTGGGGGTTGCGGTGCGCGGGTTGGTCGTGGACGGCGAGCCGGTCGCGCCGCTGGGCGAAGGCTGGCATCAGGCGGATGACGGGCTTACCTGGACCGATGGCCAGGCCCGCATTCCGGTGCAGCAGGGCGCCGTGTTGGAACTGCGGATCGCGCCGATTGGACGGTATTGGGACACGGCTAGTGGTGCGATCCTAACGCTCCCTACCCGAGCGTTAGGTGAATCGTTCCACCAAATCAGAGGCTAATGGATAGAATCTGACGGCTCTTTCCGTCAGATTCTATCCATTAGTCGTCCACCCGCACATCGGCAATCAGCGCTTCGGTAATCCGCAGCAGGTCTTCGGCCGCGATCGGGAACACATGGCTCGGCGAACCCGCCGCAGCCCATACCGTGCCCAACGTCAGCAAATCCTGATCGAACAGCAGCACCGGTGCGCTGGTGAATCCGACCGGGGACACGCCGCCGATCGCAAACCCGGTCGCATCGCGCACGAAATTGGCGTCCGCCCGCTTGACCGGTTGGCCGAGCACGGCGGCAATTTTCGCCGCATCGACCCGGTTGGCGCCGGAAGTGATCACCACCACCGCCTGGCTGCCAGCGCGAAACACCATGGATTTGGCGATCTGCGCCACCGAACAGCCGACCGCCGTCGCTGCATCGGCTGATGTCCGCGTGCCATCGGGAAATTCCACGATCCGGTCCTCAATCCCCGCCGCCAGCAAAGCCTGCCGCACCCGATCGGTTGAACTTTGTGTCGCCACGCCCACCCCCCTATGCTGCCCCGAATGGACACGCTCGCGCTCTATATCCACTGGCCGTTCTGCCTCGCCAAGTGCCCGTACTGCGATTTCAATTCCCATGTCCGCGACCGGATTGACCAAACCCGCTTTGCCGCCGCCTTGCGCGCGGAGCTGGCGTGGGAGGCGAACCGACTTGGGAAGCGCGCCTTGGGTTCGATCTTTTTCGGTGGCGGCACGCCGAGCCTGATGGATGGCCAGACCGTCGCCGATCTGATCGCAGACGCGCGGCGACTGTTTGTCGCTGATCCCGACATCGAAATTACCCTCGAAGCCAACCCGACCAGCGTGGAAGCGGCCAAACTGCGCGACTTCCATGCCGCCGGGGTGAACCGGGTGTCGCTCGGGGTCCAAAGCCTCGATCCGGACGCCCTCGTGGGCCTTGGCCGCCAGCATTCGGCGGGGCAAGCGGTGGCGGCGCTGGACATGGCGCGCGGGATTTTCCCCAGGATTTCGTTCGATCTGATCTACGCCCGCCCCGGCCAGACCATGGCGGCATGGCGCGGCGAACTGCGCCAGGCGCTCGCCCTGGTTGCCGATCATTTGTCGCTTTACCAACTGACGATCGAGCCCGGCACAAAATACGAAGCCGCCCATCGGCGGGGCGAAATCACCCTGCCCGATCCCGACGATGCGGCCGCGCTTTACGACGCAACCGGCGAAGAAGCGGCAAAGTTCGGCCTGCTGGGCTACGAAGTGTCCAACTACGCCCGACCGGGAGGCGAAAGCCGCCACAACCTCGCCTACTGGCGCTACACCGATTACGCCGGCATCGGCCC
>JANXRN010000515.1 GCA_025352995.1 Acetobacteraceae bacterium | reverse complement strand
CCATCACGCCGCCGGCCTTGTTGATCTCGGCGGCGGCAAGCTTGGCGCCATCGCGCATCGAAACGCCCATCGACGCTGACCCGCCCGTATAAGGACCGCTGAGGCCGACTTTGATCGGGGCCTGGGCATGGGCGACGCCGGCCAGCATAGTGGTGGCGGCAAGAATGAGCATGAGTTTAGACGCGCGCATGTTGGGTCGTCTCCGGTTGAATGATATGGAAATGCCCGGTTAACCCCGGCTTGGCTGCGACATAGCACACGACCCGCGCGGCGCAACAGTGAGTCTAAGGATCGATGACCGACAAACAAACGCCGCACCTCAGCCCGCAAGCCGAAGCCGCCCGCAACGCGCGGCTGGAGCGCGAAGCGGCGGCACTGCGGGAAAATCTGCGCAAGCGCAAGGCGCAGAGCCGGGCGCGGGAAGACGCGGTGCCAGCTACCCCAGAACCCGTCGCAAATCCTTGATCAGCAGCCGAGGGCGTGCGCGGCCGTTGGTCAGCAGTCCTAGCCGGTCGCGATCGGCAGCGCGCTGTCCTTCGCCCACTCGCCCATCGACGCGTCGTATAGCGTGATGTCGTCATAGCCCAACTGATGCAACAGAAACAGATCGACCGTCGCCGAAATCCCGCCGCCGCAATAGGCGATCACGTGCTTGTCCTTGGTTACCCCGGCGGCCACAAATTTTGCTTCGGCATCCGCGAGATCGGTGAAAGTCTTGTCGGCCGACTTCAACAAGGTGGCAGCCGATACGTTGACGCTGCTCGGGATGCGCCCCGGCCGTCCATAGCGGCTCGGCCCGACGCCTTTGTGCAAATCATTGTTGAGCGCGTTCACGATCACATTGCCCGGCTTGTCGATCGCGGCAAGGATCGCGTCCTTGCCGACGAACATCCCGGCGCGCGGCTTGGCGACGAATTGCGCCGGCGCATAGGGCTTGCCGGGGCCGGTTTCGGTCGGGCGGCCCTCCGCCTTCCATTTGTCAAACCCGCCATCCAACACCGCCGCGTCAAATCCCAAGGACCGCAACATCCACCAGGCCCGCGTCGCCCACATCACCATCGGCCCGAGATTATACAGCACCACTTTTGTCCCCGGCCCCACGCCATGGTGCCCAAACGCGCCGCCAACCTGGGCGACGTCGGCCATCATGAAGCGCAGCTTGGTGGTCTGGTCGGAAAACTCGCCTTGCAGATCGAGGAAATTTGCCCCCGGAATATGCGCCGCAGCGAAGGTTTCCAACCCAGACACCGCGGTGTAGGGCCCGTCGCTCCCTGGCGGTGGCGGATTGAGATGGGTGGTGCAGTCAAACAGCCGCAAATTCGGATCGCCAAGCATGGCGGCGAGCTGGTCGGTGCTGACAAGGGCGTGTGGATCGCGCATGGTTGGTTTCCCCGGAAGCTGTTGTTGCCCGAAGCCTGCCACGAACCGCGGCGCGGCGCCATCACACGATGCGGTTGGCTGTGGCGTTGCCAGTCATTTTGACTTTACCCTCCCGCTGGTGTGACGGAGTTGACCCAATGACCACCCCGGAAACGATTTACAACTGGCGCCGCATCGATACGAATACCACGACATCGGGCCAGCCGACGGAAGCCCAACTGGCCGCCCTCGCCGCGTCTGGCGTCCGCCATGTGATTAACCTGGCCCCGCACACCCATCGCCACGCTTTGCCCGATGAGGCCGGCAGTGTCGCCGCTTTGGGCATGAATTACATTTATATCCCAGTGGATTTCAGCGCGCCAACCGAAGCCGATTTCGCCGCGTTCTGCGCCGCAATGGCCGATTTGGGCGACGATCCAGTGCATGTCCACTGCGCTGCGAATTATCGCGTATCAGCGTTCTTCTACCGCTACCGGCGGGATGCGCTCGGCATCGACGCGGCGCAGGCGCGGGCGGATATGGAAAATGTCTGGCAGCCGACCGGGGTTTGGGTGGATTTCATCGGGGCGTAGTATTCCCGAACTGACGATTTCCGAAGCGCTAAGCCGCCACCACACCCCGCACCGGCTTCTTCCGGTCCAGCCACCAAGCCCAACCAAGCAAAATCGCGATCCCGATCACTACCGCCACCGGATCGATCACCCAGAACCATCCCGGCGCCAGCCGCAACGCGGTGGAGGCAAAATAGGACAGAAACAGCCCCAGGCAGAACACTTCCAGACTATACCGCCCCAGCAACGCCAGCCCCGCGCCGATCCGCCCATGCATCCAGCCCGGATTGCGCGGCACGAACGCCGCCACCATCCAGGCCAGCGCCAGCGCGTGCACCAACCGCGGCCAGGCGAGTTCCTGCTTGTCATACACCCAATCGGCAAACGGCGCCGGCGCCGGCAACGGCAGGCCCAACCGCCAGCACACACCAATATAGGCCGACACCAACAGCACCAGCACCGCCAAGCCTGTCGCCAACGGTGCCCAAGCGGCCCGGTAGGGCAACGCCACCCCATCGCGCAGCGCGCGCTTGCCGAGCCAGGCGGCCAGCAGATAAATGAACTGCCAGGCGAACGGATCGAACCCCATGCCGATATCGCTGCTGAGGCCAGGCGAACTCACCCAGCCGATCTGGGTTGCCAGATAAAGCAGCGCCGACGGGATCAGTGCCTTCCAGCCCCAACGCGCCTCCGCCATCATGAACGGTGGCAGCAGCAACATGCCCCAGACGAACATTGGCAGAATATCCATCCAGTCCGGCTCATAAATCATCGCAAAAATTTCCGGAACCGCGTGCCAGGGATTGGTCAATAGCCAGCCCCAGCCCAACCGCGTCAGCTCCCCAGGCAGAAAGGTCGCGCTGACGATCGCCAGCATGGCCGCGAACAGGATGTTCTGCTGGATATGAATGCGATAAAGCCGCGCCGCGCGCTGCCAGATATCCTTCATGCCGACCCACCAGCCATCGCGGAACGATTTCAGCGTATAAACGCTGCCCAGCATGAAGCCGGACAGGAACAGAAACTGCTCCGAACTGTCCGACAGGCCATAGGCGCGATGAATGAACCACTCGCCGATGAAGCTATTAGCGATGTGGCTGGCAAAGATGCTGACCTGCAACCAGCCGCGGATCACATCCAAGCGCAAATCACGCGCTGGCCGCACCGGGGTCCAACTGGTCAAATTTGCCCCCGAAGGCGCGCTCGGCTAGGACCAGCGCCCGCCCGCAGGAGAGCAGTGATGCCCGTGATGTCCGACAAGTGGATACGCCAGATGGCGACCGAGCACGGCATGATCGACCCTTTCGTGGAAAGCCAGAAACGCGACGGTGTGATCAGCTACGGGCTGTCGAGCTACGGCTACGACGCCCGCGCGGCCGACCAGTTCAAGATTTTCACCAACGTCGACAGCGCCGTGGTTGATCCCAAAAAGTTCAACCCCGAAAGCTTCGTCGATCGGCAAACCCCGGTTTGCGTCATCCCGCCCAACTCGTTCGCATTGACGCATACGATAGAATATTTCCGCATCCCGCGCGACGTTCTGGTGGTGTGCCTGGGGAAGTCCACCTATGCGCGCTGTGGCATCATTGTGAATGTAACGCCCCTCGAACCGGAGTGGGAAGGCCAGGTTACCATCGAGATCAGCAACACCACCCCGCTGCCTGCTAAGATTTATGCCAATGAGGGGATCTGCCAGTTCCTGTTCTTACAGGGTAATGAACCTTGTGAGATCAGCTACGCCGATAAGGCGGGGAAATATATGCATCAGCGTGGGGTGGCTTTGCCGAGGATAGGATAAAGCAAAGTGAGAATCTTCTTTGTTTGAAAACAAAGAAGCAAAAAAACTTCATCCATTCCTTGCCGTTGGCGTACCCACTCGCCGGCTCCCGCGCCAACGGCAACAAAGTGGGAAAAAGTTTTTTTGGTTCTTTTGTTCACAAAAAGAACTGCTTGCCTTCCCACCCTTCCCCGCCACGACCCAGGTCTGATACCATCCCACCATGGACAAATTTCGCATCCGCGGCGGCAGGCCGCTCTCCGGGGACATCACCATCAGCGGCGCCAAGAACGCAGCTTTGCCATTGCTGGCGGCCGGATTGCTAACCGATGACCGGCTGATCCTGACCAACGTGCCCAAGCTGCATGACATCAAGACCATGCGGCTGCTGCTGTCCCAACACGGCATTGCGGTCGAACCGGTGGATAATGACGGCCGGGTGCTGTCGCTCGGCGGCGCCATCACCAGCACCTTGGCGCCTTATGATATCGTCAAGGAAATGCGCGCCTCCATCCTGGTGCTCGGGCCGCTGATGGCGCGCGCCGGGGAAGCTCAGGTCAGCCTGCCCGGCGGGTGCGATATCGGCTCGCGGCCGATTGATCTCCATCTCAAGGGCCTCGAACAAATGGGCGCGACGTTCCGCCTCGATGGCGGCTACGTGCATGGCCAGGCGCCGCAGGGCTTGAAGGGCACCACCATCGTGCTGCCATTTGCGTCCGTCGGCGCGACCGAGAACATCATTCTGGCGGCGACCCTGGCAAACGGCCAAACCGTGCTCGCCAACGCCGCGCGGGAGCCGGAGATTACCGACCTCTGCGATTGCCTGGTGGCGATGGGCGCGCGGATTTCCGGCATTGGCACCGGCACCGTCACCATTGACGGGGTGGCGAAATTGCATGGCGCGACCCATGCAATCGTGCCGGACCGGATCGAAACCGGGACCTATGCCTGTGCGGCCGCTATCACCGGCGGCGATGTGTTTTTGCGCCACGCGCGGCTCGACCATCTCGGCGCGGTAGTGCGCAGCTTTGCGGAGATCGGGGTGGAGGTCACCGCCCGCGATGGCGGCGTCGCAGTGCGCCGGCTCAACGGGTTGCATGGCGTCGATATCATTACCGAACCCTATCCTGGCTTCCCGACCGACATGCAGGCGCAGTTCATGGCGATGCTGTCGGTGGCCGAGGGGGCGTCGATGGTCACCGAAACCATCTTCGAAAACCGCTTCCAGCATGTCGCCGAGCTAAGCCGGCTCGGCGCGCGCATCAACGTCCACGGCACATCCGCCATCGTGCGGGGCGTGGGCAGGCTATCCGGCGCGCAAGTTCTGGCGACCGATTTGCGCGCTGGGTTCTGCCTGATCTTGGCGGGCCTGGCGGCCAAGGGCGATACGGTGATTGACGGCCTCCATCACCTCGATCGTGGCTATGAAGCGCTTGAACACAAGCTCGCCGCCTGCGGGGCGGACATAGAACGTCTGTCGCGCTGAGGCTTTCGCCAACCCCGGCAACGGCGTATCAGCCCCGGCTATGAGCGTCGTTTTCAAACAAGCAAGCCTCGCGCCCGATGCAACCGCCAAGCCGGTCATCCTGGCGCTGCCGAAAGGCCGCATTCTGTCGGAATGCGCCCCGCTGCTCGCTGCCGCCGGCATTGCGCCGGTCGCTGGCTATGACAACGAAGACAGCCGACATCTGCGTTTTGCCACCAGCGACCCGGGGTTGGACGTGGTGCGGGTGCGCAGCTTCGATGTCGCGACCTTTGTCGCATTCGGCGCCGCCGAAATCGGCATTTGCGGCTCCGACGTGCTCGCCGAGTTTGACTATGACGAAATTTATGCCCCGCTCGATCTCGGCATCGGCCGCTGCCGGGTGTCGGTGGCCGAGCCGATGGAAACCATTGGCAGCGATGAGCCGACGAGCTGGTCGCGCATCAAGGTCGCCAGCAAATACCCCAACATCGCCCGCAAGTATTACGCCGCACGCGGGGTGCAGGCGGAAATCGTCCATCTCAACGGCGCGATGGAACTGGCGCCGAAGCTTGGCCTCAGCCGGGTGATCGTCGATCTGGTGGCGACCGGCAGCACGCTCAAAGCCAACGGCCTGGTGGAAACCGACGTGATTATTCCGATGGTGACCAGCCGTCTGATCGTCAATCGCACCGCGCTGAAAACTCGGCCGGACGTGATCGGCGCGCTGATCGTCCGTTTCCGCGCGGCGCTCGCGGCTTGAAGCGGCTCGATACCCGGGCGGCGGATTTCGAAGCCGGATTTGTCGCCCTGCTCGATCAGGCGCGCGAAACGACTACGCGGGTCGATGCGCCAGTGGCCGAGATCATCGCCGAAGTGCGTGCCCGGGGTGACGCGGCGTTGTGCGACTTCACCGCCCGGTTTGACCGGATGCCGATCACCCCGGACCGGCTGCGCGTGACGGAAGCCGAGATCACCGCCGCCATCGCCGAAGTCCCGGCGCCATTGATGGCGGCCCTGAAAATCGCCGCCCAGCGCATCGAAATTTTCCACCGCGCCCAGGTGCCCAGCGACGTGCGGATGACGGACGCCGAGGGCCTGACGCTCGGGATGCGCTGGGGCGCCTTGGATGCGGTCGGGCTGTATGTCCCCGGCGGAAAAGCTGCCTACCCGTCATCGGTGCTGATGAACGCCCTGCCAGCGCGCGTTGCCGGTGTCGCGCGGGTGGCGATGTGCGTGCCGACGCCGGATGGCGTGCTCAATCCGCTGGTGCTCGCCGCTGCGCGACTGGCAGGCGTTGATGAAATTTACCGCGTTGGCGGCGCCCAGGCCGTCGCGGCGATGGCATGGGGAACCGCCAGCATCGCCCCGGTCGATCGCATCGTCGGCCCCGGCAACGCCTATGTCGCCGAGGCCAAGCGCCAGGTCTTTGGGCGCGTCGGCATCGATAATATCGCCGGGCCATCCGAAGTCGTGGTCATCGCGGACGCCAGCAACAACCCGGCCCATGTCGCGCTCGATCTGTTGGCCCAGGCTGAACATGATGAAGTTGCCCAGGCCATCCTGATTACCGATGACGCAGCTTTCGCCGATGCGGTGATCGCGGCGGTGGCGCGCGAACTTGCCACCCTGCCCCGCGCCGCCATCGCCGGCGCATCCTGGCGTGACCATGGCGCGGTAATTCTGGTGCGGGATTTCGACGAAGCGGCGACACTCACCAACCGCCTCGCCCCCGAGCATTTGCAAATCATGCTGCCGGCGCCCGAAGCTTTGTTCGCCAAAATCCGCCATGCCGGTGCGGTGTTTCTTGGCCGGTTCGCGCCCGAAGCCGTGGGTGACTATGTCGCCGGCCCCAACCATGTGCTGCCAACCGGGCGCACGGCGCGTTTTGCGTCCGGCCTTTCGGTGTTCGACTTCCTCAAGCGCACCACCTGGGTTGGCGCGGATGCCGATGCCTTGCGCGCGGTCGGCCCCGCCGCGGTGGCACTCGCCGAAGCCGAGGGCCTTGGCGCCCACGCGCGCAGTATCGCCGTCAGGTTGACGGAAAATAGAGGCTAGAGCATGACCCGTTCGCGTTCGCTCATTGATCAAGCTCTAGCTCTTTTTTTGAGCGGGCGATTCACGCTTTTGGTGAAGCCACCAAAAGCGATCGCGCGCTAGCTTGACCTTGCACGCCCCCGCGACCATCTTCCGCCCCATCTTTATAACTTTTGTCGAGGCTTGATGTCCAAAGAAGACATGATCGAATTCAGTGGCACCGTGATGGAGCTGCTGCCGAACGCAATGTTCCGGGTGAAACTGGACAATGAACATTCCATCCTCGCCCATACCAGCGGCAAGATGCGCAAGAACCGCATCCGCGTGCTGGCCGGCGATCGGGTGAACGTCGAAATGACGCCCTATGATCTGACCAAGGGGCGGATTACGTTTCGCTTCAAATAATGCAGCTGCTGCTTGCCTCCGCCAGCCCACGCCGGCTGGCGTTGCTGGCGCAAATCGGGGTTACGCCCGACCAGGTTTTCGCCCCCGACATCGACGAGACGCCCAGGCAAGCCGAGGCCCCACGCCTGCTCGCCCAGCGGCTGGCGCGCGCCAAGGCGGCAGCGTCCGCCCGTGCCGACTGGCTGGTGTTGGCCGCCGATACCGTAGTTGCGTGCGGCAGCCGGTTGCTGCCCAAGACCGAAACCGAAGCCCAGGCGCGCGCCTGCCTCACGATGCTGTCCGGACGCCGCCACCATGTGCTGACCGCGATTACGTTGGCAACGCCCGATGGGCGGGTGCTGGAACGGGTGTGCGATAGCGTGGTCGGGTTCGCCCGGCTGACCAACGCCCAGATCGACGCCTATATTGCGTCAGGCGAATGGCGCGGCAAAGCCGGCGGTTATGCCATCCAAGGGCTGGCGGCATCGCATGTCCGCTTCCTGTCCGGCAGCTATTCCAACGTTGTTGGCTTGCCCTTGTTTGAAACCGCGCAGTTGCTGCGTGGCGCTGGGTATTTGCGCGGATGAAAATCCTTGCCTCCGTTAGCCCAGGTGAAATCCGAGTCGCCGCGATCGATGCCACCGGGCTGGCCGACTACGCGCTGTGGCGACCGGGCCATCCGGATGGGGTTGGCGATTTGTATCGCGCCCGCATCACCGCCCGTATGCCGGCGCTGGGTGGCGCCTTTGTCACCCTGGGCGCCGAGGAAGGCTTCCTGCCGGAGCGCGATGGCGGTGACGCCAACCCCGGCACGATTCTTGGCGTGCAGGTGGTGCGATCAGCGCAAGGCGGCAAAGGCGTGCGGCTCACCGGCCGGTTGGCGCCGGATGATTTCGGCCTGATCGGCAGCGGCCCACCGGCTTTGCTGCGTCGCGGCCCAGGTGCGGTAGAAACCTTGGCCGCCCGCCACCCGGGCGCGGAGATTTGCATCGATGATGCAGGCCTCGCCACCGACTTGCGCCCCTTATTCGGCAATCGGCTGCGCATTGTTGCGCACGCTTTTGACGCGACGCTGGAAGCCGATGTCGCCGCCCTTGCATCGCCCGAAGTCGCGCTACCCGATGGCGCCCGCATGTCGATCCACCCGACGCCGGCGCTGACGGCGATTGACCTCGATCTCGCCGGTGCCGCCGCCGCGCGCACCAGCAAAGGGGCGGCACACAGCGCGATCAACCGTGCCGCCATTCCCGCGCTTGCCCGTCAGATCCGGCTGCGCAATCTCGCCGGTGGCATCGTGATCGATTTTGCCGGCTTGTCGGTCAAAGCGCGCGCCTCGCTTGGCCCCACGCTGACTTCTGCCCTGTCCAACGATCCGCAGCGCGCCCGCTTTCTGGGCTTTTCCGCGCTTGGCCTCGCCGAAATTCTCCGCCCACGGGTGCATCCGCCGCTGCATGAACTGCTGGGCACTGCCCACGCCGAGGGGCTGGCCGCGCTGCGCCAGGCCGCCGCCGACTCGGCCGCCAACCCGGCAGCGGCACTCGAGCTGACCGCGGCCCCGGCGCTGGTCACCGCATTGCGCGCCGATCCGGTCGCACTGGCGCAATTTACCGCCCGCGCCGGACGCAGCATTGCCGTGCGCGAAGACCGGACGGTGCCGATATCGGGCTGGCGTTTGCGTCCCCTGCCCCGAGGTTCGGCATGAAATCCCCAAGTTGCGCCACCTGCGGCAAGCCGCCAGTGGCGCGCTATTCCCCGTTCTGCAGCTTGCGCTGCGCCGACGCCGATCTCGGTCGCTGGTTCGGGGAAGTTTATCGCGTCCCCGACACCACCGCTGACCCCGACGCGATGAAGGGCAGCGATGACGAAGATGGCGGTGTCACGGGTTGATCATGTGACACTTGTAGGCTATCCCCCTCGCACGTTGCCCGGGTAGCTCAGTTGGTAGAGCATGCGACTGAAAATCGCAGTGTCGGTGGTTCGAATCCGCCCCCGGGCACCATGACAGCCAAGCAGCTTCACCCGCGCCGCAC
Source organism: Acetobacteraceae bacterium (assembly GCA_025352995.1). GTDB lineage: Bacteria > Pseudomonadota > Alphaproteobacteria > Acetobacterales > Acetobacteraceae > CAITOL01. The sequence continues at coordinate 3,375 of JANXRN010000515.1, read as the reverse complement.
GTTCCAGAACGCCACCTGATTGGCGATCATCCCCACCAGATCGGAACGATGGGCGGTGGGGGAAATCATCTGACCCAACGGAATATAGGGCACGTCCTGAAACGCCAATCCCTGCATGTCGCGGGCAATGCGCAGTTGGGTGGGCTGGTCAGGGGCAGCAAGCCAGGCGTCGCGCAATTCTTCCATCCGCGGGATCGCGGGCCATCCGGGGGACGCCGCTTTGCCATTGCCGCGCAGAAAAACATGGGTGGCCGGGGTGCCCTGATCGGCGCCAGTCCAGTTGGTGTGAAAAATCGACCAGCCGCCTTTGTCCAACGGGTCCTGCTTGGCCCGACGCTGGACCAGGGTGCCCCAATCCATCGTCTGGAAGTCAAGGTTGAAACCCACCCGCTTGAGCAAATCGCCGGTCACATCAGCGAGGATTTTGGCATACGGCACATCCCCCGGCGCCAGCAGCACAACCGGTTCGCCCTTGTAGTCCGCCATATCCAGGTTGCGCCGCGCGGCCTCGATCGAACGCGGGCCGGTCAGCGCATCGAGACCCGCATCATTGGCCATCGGCATACCCGGGCAGAAATAGCCGACATTGTCGCGCCAGCGGGTACGATCATCGCCGTTCATCGCGGTCATGTAATCGGCCTGCACAATCGCGGGCAGGACAGCGCGGCGGATGGCAGCGCGGTCAAACGGCGGTTGCAGCCAGTTGAACCGCATGCAGGAAATCGACCCCAGTGGGAACGCGACGCGAACGGTCACGCCGGGCGCCTTGCTCAACATGTCGATCAGATCGGCATTCGGCGTCAGCAGCCAGTCAATTTCCCCCCGCTGCAAGGCCGCTGCGGCGGTGGTGGCATCGGGCAGGATCGCCCATTCGACGCGCTCGAAATGCGCCAGTTTCGGCCCCGCTGTGCCGCCGATCGGCCCGTCCTTGCGGGGGATGTATTTCGGGTTCCGTGCATAAACCACCCGCGCGCCGGGAATACGTTCGTCGGCCTTATAGATGAATGGCCCCGATCCGGTGGTGTCCGTAACCTGGGTGAACGGATCGGTTTTGGCGAGGCGTTCCGGCATAATCACGCACGGGACCCCGGAATTTCGCGCCAGCGCATCAAGCACCGGAAAGCGCGTTTTCAGCCGCAGCACCAAGGTCTTGTCGTCAATCGCTGCAATTTCGTCGCTGGCCGCCGCAAGCGCCTGGCCAAACGGATCCCGCGCCGCCCAGCGCTTGACCGACGCCGCACAGTCCCGCGCGAGAACTTTCTCGCCGTCATGGAACGCCAGCCCGTCCCGCAGGCGCATGGTCCAGCGCTTGCCGTCATCGTCGACAGTGTAGCCATCCAGCATCTGAAGCTGGGGCTGGTATGCCGCGTCCTGCCCGAACAGCGTATCGTAAATCAGCGCCGCATGCTGGCCGGACTGCGAGGCCGTGGTCCATACCGGATCAAGCACGGCAAGGTCGGCCTCGGGCGTGAAGCGGATGGTGGTGGCGCTGGCCGCGCGCGCAATTCCTGGGGCGGCCAGGGCGGCGCTGGCGGTGGTGAGGAAGGTGCGGCGGCGCATCGGGCGTGCTCCTCGTTCAACATCGCATGAACTGTGCACGCTCGCGCCGCGAAGCGCAAAATCCACCTTCCTATCCATTGCCGGCAGCAACCCAAATCCTCTACACACCGCCCAGGAAACCGGCCGGCGTCCTCGCCCTACCCAGGAGAAGCCCCATGTCGTTGCGGATCAACTCGGAAGCCCCGAACTTCACCGCCGAGACCACTCACGGCAAGATCGTCTTCCATGAATGGATCGGCGATCATTGGGCGATCCTGTTCTCCCACCCCAAGGATTTCACCCCGGTCTGCACCACCGAACTCGGCTACATGGCCGGGCTGAAGCCGGAATTCGACAAGCGCCGCACCAAAATTATCGGCCTGAGCATCGATCCGCTGACCAACCATGCCAAATGGGCGGCCGATATTGAAGAAACCCAAGGCCACGCGGTCAATTTCCCGATGATCGCCGATACCGACCTCAACGTCGCGACGCTCTACGACATGCTGCCCGAAGGCGCCGGCACCACTTCCGAAGGCCGTACTGCCGCCGATAACGCCACCGTGCGTGCAGTGTTCGTCATCGGGCCGGACAAGAAGGTCAAGGCGATGCTGATCTACCCGATGAGCACCGGGCGCAATTTCGACGAAGTGCTGCGCCTGCTCGAATCCTGCCAGCTGACCGCCAAACACACCGTCGCCACCCCGGTGAACTGGCGCAACGGCCAGGATGTCATCATCCCCCCGGCCGTGTCGGACGAAGCCGCAAAGGCGAAATATCCGCAAGGCTGGAAGACGTTGAAGCCCTATTTGCGGATCATCGCCCAGCCGAAAGACTGATCCTGCCGTTCCAGGAGGCCGCTATGCTGGTGTTCCGCCAATTATTCGACCCGCAATCCTCCACCTACACCTACCTGCTCGGCGACCTGCCGAGTGGGCAGGCGGTGCTGATCGATCCGGTGTTCGAACAAGTGCGCCGCGATGCCGCCCTGATCGAGGAACTCGGGCTGAAATTGGTCGCCACGCTCGAAACCCATGTCCATGCCGACCACGTCACCGGCGCCTGGCTGCTCCGGCGTAAATCGGCAAGCGCCATCATGATGGCCAAAAACAGCGGGGCGGAAGGCGCCGACCGCTATTTGGTGCAGGACGACGTGGTGGCGTTTGGCGCCCGTCGCCTGCTGGTGCGCGCGACCCCTGGTCACACCGATGGCTGCCTGACTTATGTGCTCGATGATCGCAGCATGGCCTTCACCGGCGACTGCCTGCTGATCCGCGGCTCTGGCCGCACCGATTTCCAGCAGGGGGACCCGGCGGCGATGTACCGATCGGTCCATGACCAGATTTTCACCTTGCCCGATAGCTGCCTGATTTATCCCGGCCATGATTATCGCGGCCTGACCGCCACCAGCGTCGCCGAGGAGCGCCGCTTCAACCCGCGCCTGGGCGGCCAGATCGCGGTCGCCGATTTCGTCGGCTATCTGAAAAACATGCGCCTCGCCCACCCGAAACTGATCGATATCGCGGTGCCAGCCAATTTGCGCTGCGGCCAGCCCGGCAATGATGGCACGGTGACCCTCGCTGCCGGGCCTGACTGGGCGGAGGTGCATTATAATTTCGCCGGCGTCTGGGAAATCGATCCGCACGGGCTGGAAGAACACGCACGCGAGGTGCAAATCCTCGATGTCCGTGAACCCGACGAATTCACCGGGCCGCTGGGCCATATTGCCGGGGCCATTCTGATCCCGCTCGGCGATCTAGCCGCACGGACAGACGAACTGCGCCATGACCGGCCGATTGTCGCAGTGTGCCGGGCCGGGGGGCGGTCGGCGCAGGC
>JANXRN010000491.1 GCA_025352995.1 Acetobacteraceae bacterium | reverse complement strand
GTGGTGATGGTCACCGTCCTGGCCATCAGCACCGCACTGTCCCGCAAAGCCTCCAAATGGACCCAGTCGCGATGACCCGCATGGGCGTCGGCGGCTGGCTGACCTTGTCGTTCGGCGCGGTATTTTTCATGGTGCCGCTGGTGATGACGCTCGCCTTCAGCCTGTGGGAAGGCGGGGATCGTTACGGGTTTGAGGCTTATCACCTGCTGCTCGCCTCACCACAATTGCCGGAAGCGTTTTTACTGTCGGTCGAACTGGCGCTGTCCACCATCGCCGCGCTGTTGCTGCTGCTGGTGCCGGGGATGATTTTCATGAACATCTACGCCCCCGGCCTGCGCCCGGCGTTTGAGTTCGTTGCGACCTTGCCTTTCGTGATCCCGGCAATCGCCTTAGTTGCCGGGCTGACGTCATTATTTTCCGGTCCGGAATGGCTGATCGGCACGCCGTTCTATCTGGTGATCCCGTATTTCTTCCTGGCACTGCCCTTCGTCTATCGCGCCCTCGATGTCGGGCTGCGCGCCATCGACCTCACCGTGCTGACCGAGGCCGGGCAGTCACTCGGCGCCAGCCTGCCGCAAATCATTTTCCTCGTTATTGTGCCGAGCCTACGCACCGCCCTCGTCGGCAGCGCCTTGCTGACGCTTGCCGTGGTGATCGGCGAATTCACCTTCGCCAACGTGCTGCTGTTCCGCACCTTCGCGGTGTTCATGAACCAGGTTGGCCGCCACGAAGCGCAAGGGGCGGCGGCCTTGTCGGTCGCCGCCTTCCTGCTGACCTGGGCGGCGATGCTCGCCGTGCTGCTCGCCGGCCGCGGCAAAACCAAATCTCCGGGAGACGCTTGAATGGCCAATGTCGAGGTCGCCAATGTCGGCAAATCCTTCGCCGGCCGGCCGGTGCTGTCGCAGCTTGATCTGGCGATCGACGCGGGGGAGCTGATTTGTCTGCTGGGTCCGTCTGGCTGCGGCAAAACCACCTTGCTGCGCATCATTGCTGGCTTCATCGCGCCCGATGCCGGCAGGGTGCGGGTGGGGGGCGCCGATGTGACGGATATGGCGGCGAGCGCGCGGCGCATGGGCATGGTGTTTCAGGCCTATAGCCTGTTCCCCAACATGACGGCGCTGGAAAATGTCCGCTTCGGGCCGCGCGTCGCGGGCGTAGCCAAGGCGGAACAAACCACCCGCGCGCGCAGCCTGCTCGATATGGTCGGGCTGTCCGAGCATGAACATAAATATGCCCATCAACTGTCCGGCGGGCAGCAACAGCGGGTGGCACTCGCCCGTGCCCTTGCGGTGCAACCGCAGGTACTTCTGCTTGATGAGCCGCTGTCCGCGCTTGACGCCAAGGTGCGGGTGCAACTGCGCGAAGAAATACAGCGCATCCAGCGCGAAACCGGGGTGACCACCATTCTGGTGACGCATGATCAGGAAGAGGCGCTGTCGATCGCCGATCGGGTGGCGGTGATGCATCAAGGGCGACTGCTGCAAGTAGATCGGCCGGCGGCGATTTACCGCGAACCGGCTGACGGGTTCGTCGCCCGCTTCATCGGGTCGGGCGCGGTGCTGTCGGGGGTGACCGAAGGCGCGGCCGTGCGCGCCGGCGGGCGGCTTTTGCCAGCCAGCGCTGCGGGGGCCCACCCGGCCGGACGCGCAGTCGATTTGTTTTTGCGGCCCGAGCATGTTCGGATCGCGCCGATGGCGGAGGCTGGTCCGGACGCGGTGATCGGCGAAATCCGTGGGACGGTGTTTCTGGGCGCGCAAACGCGGGTGCATATGGTGCTGGCCGACGGGGCCAGCCTGTGGGCTGATCTGCCGAGCGTTCAAGCCGAGGGGCTGACGATTGGGGTGCGGGTGGTGGCGCGGTGGGATGAAGCGGCACCGCGGGTTTTGCCGACGACAGGCTGAACCAGCGGTAACGCGCAGTGTCTTTCCGGAAAGTCTGCCGGGTCGGGCATTGGGGCTTGCGCCGGCGGCGAAGAAATATCTTGACCGCGCGGGCGGTAGCAGCGCATGTTCTTTATATGTTCTCGTTTACTTTCTTCTTCACCCTGCTGCAAGCCGCCATTGGCGTGTTGGCTTTGCGCGGCCGAAGCAACCCGGACTTCATCCGGGAGGTGTGGAACCGCGTGGGGCGCATGGGGCGGCGGTTGGAAATTCTGATCCAGCAATGGCGGGCGGGCACCCTGCCCAAGATGCGGGTGCGCCCATCCCGTGCGGGCACGGATCGCGATCGGGCACGGACGCCGAGCATTACGTTCCCGACCGGCCATGGTTGGCTGATGGCCAGGATGCCGGATATTCATCAGAAGCTTGGCGATTTGGCGTATTTATTGAGCCGGGAGGAGTGCGTCCGGTTTTTGGCCGAGGTGCCCCAGGCGCGAAAAATTGTCAGCGTGCTGGAGCGGATGTTGCTGGTACCACCGGGAAAAAAACTGGCGACATTTGAGCGCCAGCTGGAATGGCCGCCGCGCGCGCAGATGGAGGCGATAAGGCAAGCGCAGATGGTAGTTGGCCCATCAGGCAGTTTAAAATGGATATAAAGCGCAGTGGCATGCGCACGTCCATCTTGTTACGATAACGTATCTTTTTTTGCAAAAATAGCCGGCCCAACGGGCAGGGAGTAGCGTCGGAGAAAGTTTTTTTGGTTCTTTTTGTTCACAAAAAGAACATTCTTTCTTCAGAAATATATTTCTTGTTCGCTTCAATTTCATGCATTATATCTCCACTAAATAATCGAGGACCAAGGCGTGACCCAGATCGACTTCCAGACGGATCCGTCGCGCTATCGGCATTGGAAGCTGCGTTGCGAGGGTGAGGTTGCGCATTTGGTCATGGATGTGGACCCGGCGGGCGGCTTGTTTCCGGGCTATGAGTTGAAGCTCAATTCTTATGATCTGGGGGTTGATATCGAACTCGCCGACGCGGTCCAGCGCTTGCGCTTTGAGCATCCCGAGGTGCGGGCCGTGGTGTTGCGGTCGGGCAAGGATAATGTGTTTTGCGCTGGCGCCAATATCCGCATGCTGGGCGGCGCAACCCATGCCCACAAGGTCAATTTCTGCAAATTCACCAACGAAACGCGGTGCGGGATTGAGGATTCGGCCGAAAACTCTGGCCAGCATTATCTGGCAGCGGTCAGCGGCGCCTGCGCCGGTGGCGGCTATGAAATCGCCATGACTGCGGAACACATCATGCTGGTCGATGATCGGCGATCCACCGTCGCGCTGCCGGAAACCCCATTGCTGGCGGTGTTGCCCGGCACTGGCGGGCTCACCCGGCTGACCGACAAACGCCGCGTCCGCCGTGACCGCGCCGACGTGTTTTGTTCGATGGAAGAAGGCATGCGTGGCAAGCGTGCGATTGAGTGGCGCCTGGTAGATGAAATCGCCCCACCATCAGTGTGGGAGGCAAGAGTCGCTGCCCGCGCCGCGGCCCTGGCGGCCAAATCCGACCGCCCGACGGACGCCGCTGGCATTGCGCTGACGCCTATCACCCGAAGCATTACCGGCGATGGCGTAACCTACGCCCATGTATGCGTCGCCTTCGACCGCCCCGCCGGGCGCGCAACAATCACCGTATCCGGCCCGCAAACCCTGCCCACCGACCTCCCTGGCATCCATGCCGCCGGCGATCAGTTCTGGCCGCTGGCGATGGCGCGCGACCTTGACGACGCGATCTTGCATCTGCGCCTCAACGAGCCCGAACTTGGGCTGCTGGTCTTGCGCACCGAGGGCGATGCGGCCCGCGTGCTAGCCACCGACGCGTTACTCGATCAGTTCCAGTCCGACTGGCTGGTGCGCGAGGTGCGAAATAATTTGCGTCGGGTGTTGAAACGGATCGACCTCACCTCGCGCAGCCTGATCGCGCTGATCGAAGCTGGCAGTTGCTTTGCCGGCAGCCTCGCCGAACTCGCTTTTGCGGCCGACCGGGCGGTGATGTTCGCCGGCGCAACCATCGCGCTTTCACCGCTGAATTTTGGCGCCTACGCCATGTCGAACGGCCTGACCCGGCTGCAAACCCGTTTCTTCGGCGAACCGGACAGCGTCGATGCCGCCAAGGCCCAGATTGGCACCGCGCTCGATGCCGCTACCGCCGATGAGCTTGGGCTGGTCACGGTTGTCTATGATGCCATCGATTGGGACCAGGAAGTGCGGTTGCTGCTGGAGGAGCGCGCCAGCTTCTCCCCCGACGCACTGACCGCGATGGAAGCCAATTTGCGCTTTGCCGGCCCCGAAACCATGGAAACCCGGATTTTCGGCCGGCTGACGGCGTGGCAGAACTGGGT
>JANXRN010000480.1 GCA_025352995.1 Acetobacteraceae bacterium | reverse complement strand
TCGGATGGGAGTGTGAGGCCGCCGCCGGGACTTGTTTTTGCGCGGTGAGAAGGCGTTATTGCGTCGTATTTGTTAAGATATCAAAACATAAATCCATTTTGAAGGGTGCGCACCGGCGGTCGTGCACGTGTCGGAAAGTTTTTTTGCTTCTTTTTGTTCACAAAAAGAAGACCTTACTTGCCTGCCCTAACAATCGCTTCCCGGATCAAGGTGCGCGCTTCGCCGGCATCGCCCCAGCCCAGCAGTTTGACCCATTTGCCGGGTTCGAGGTCCTTATAATGTTCGAAGAAATGCTGGATTTGCTCGAGGGTGATGGTCGGCAGGTCAGTGTAATTATGCACGTGGACGTAGCGTTGGGTGAGTTTGGGGGACGGCACCGCGATGATTTTTTCGTCGCCGCCGCCGTCATCTTCCATTTTCAGCACGCCGACCGGGCGGCAATTGATGATGGCGCCGGGGATGATGGGGCGGGTGTTGGCGACGAGGACGTCAATCGGGTCACCGTCATCGGACAGGGTGTGGGGGACGAAGCCGTAATTTCCGGGGTAGCGCATCGGGGTATAGAGGAAGCGATCGACGAACAGCGCGCCGGCTTCCTTGTTCATCTCGTATTTGATTGGTTCCCCACCGATGGCGACTTCGATGATGACGTTGATATCATCGGGGGGGTTGTTGCCGATCGGGATGGCGTTGAGGTTCATGCCGCGCTCCTTGGTTCAGGCGCGGGGTATAAAGCCGGGGGCGGATTTGGCAACGCGGCATTTCGTGGCAAACTGGCGCGACGTCCAAACTGCATGAGAGCAAAAATGTCCCTGCCCCCGATTTTGCAAAACCTGCGTCTGCCGGTGATTGCTTCCCCGATGTTCATCGTATCCGGCCCGGAGTTGGTGATTGCCGAGTGCAAGGCGGGCATTGTCGGCAGCTTCCCGGCGCTGAATGCACGCCCGGCGGAGGCGCTGGAAGAATGGCTGAAGCAGATCATTGATGAGTTGGGGGAGCATGACCAGAAGCATCCGGAGCGTAAATCGGCGCCATTTGCGGTCAATCAGATCGTCCACCGGTCCAATGTGCGGTTGGAGCATGATCTTGAGGTGTGCGTGAAATATAAGGTGCCGATTGTGATCACGTCGCTCGGGGCGCGGGAAGATGTGTATGCCGCGACTAAGTCTTATGGCGGGATTACGCTGCACGACATTATCAACAACAAGTTCGCCAAGAAGGCGATTGAGAAAGGTGCCGACGGGTTGATTGCGGTGGCGGCCGGCGCTGGCGGGCATGCCGGGGTGCTGTCGCCGTTCGCGTTGGTCCAGGAAATTCGTGAATGGTTTGACGGGCCGATTGCGCTGTCGGGGTCAATTGCCAATGGCGCCGCGGTGTTGGGCGCGCAGGCAATGGGGGCCGATCTCGGTTATATCGGTTCGGCATTCATTGCGACGTATGAGGCGCGGGCGGCGGAGGGCTACAAGCAGATGATCGTCGACAGCGGGGCGGACGACATTCTTTACACCAACGCGATTACCGGGGTGCATGGCAATTACCTGGCGCCGAGCCTGGTGCGGGCGGGGCTGGACCTCGACAACATGCCGAAATCGGACCCGAGCCAGATGAGCTTTGCCGACAACAAGCCGAAGGCGTGGAAGGATATCTGGGGTTCGGGCCAGGGGATTGGCGCGGTGAAATCGGTGGTGACGGTTGATGAACTGGTTGACCGGCTGGAGCGTGAATATAACGCCGCGCGCCTGCGGATCGCTGCTTGATTACGCCGGGGACTGTCGCACTGGTGACCGGGGCCTCGGCGGGCCTCGGCGCCCAGTTTGCCCGCGTTCTGGCGCGGGCGGGGGCGCGGGTGGCGATTGCCGCACGGCGGGTGGATCGGCTGGCAGCCCTTGCCGCTGAACTTGGCGGGGAGACTTTGCCGGTGGCAATTGATGTTTCCTCGGTTGCGTCGATCGAGGCTGGTGCGGCTTTGGTGGCCGAGAAGCTCGGGCCGATCGGCATTCTGGTGAATAATGCCGGGATTAGTCTGACCGCAAGGATCGAAGCGGTGACCGAGGCCGATTATGACTTGGTGATGGACACGAATTTGAAGGGCGCTTTCTTCATGGCGCAGGCGGTGGCTAAGCAGATGATCGCGGCGAAGATTGAAGGCCGGATCGTCAATATCGCGTCGATCACCGGGCAGCGGACGGTGGGGCAATTGTCGGTTTATGGCATGTCGAAAGCGGCGATGATCCAGATGACGCATTCGATGGCGCGCGAATGGGGGCGGCACGGAATTAATACTAATGCGATCTGTCCGGGGTATATTGCGACCGAAATGGCGGCGGAGTTTTTACCGACTGAGGCCGGGCAGCGCTTTGTGGCATCGATGCCCAGGAAGCGGTTTGGCGAGGCGGCGGATTTGGATGGGGTGTTGATGTTGCTATGTTCGGGGGAGGCTTCTAGGTTTATTAATGGGTCGGTTGTTAATGCGGATGATGGGTTTACGTCTTTTTAGGAAGTCAGAAAGTTGTTCTTTTTGTGAACAAAAAGAACCAAAAAAACTTTCGGTTGGTGCGGCAACAAAAGGGGGAATGGGTATGCGTAAACTGGTTTTTACTTTGGTGGCACTTGTTTTTGCGTTGCCGGCGGCAGCACAAAATTATGATGCTGTTGCAACAAGCCAAGCAACGGCAAATGCGGTGCCCGGCGCTCGGCGCTCCCCCGGCAATGCCATCCCGGTCCCGACCAATGAGGTCAGCCCGCAGCTTCAGGCGCTGATTGGCGCGGCCTATCCACCGACCTTCAACGCCGCGCCGAAAAACGCTGCCGAATGGCATGCGCTGATCGATGCGCGCGCGGCAATCGCTGCCAAAAACATCCCTCTGATGAAAGAAAAATTCGGCGTCACGGTCGAACCGAAAATCATTGCCGGGGTAAAGACCTACATTGTTACGCCGAAGAATATTCCCGAACGCAACCGCCGCCGCCTGCTGGTCCATGTGCATGGCGGCGGATATGTGTTCGGACCGGGAGAAGCGGCGTTGTCGGAGGCGATTTTGTTAGCGGGCTTTGGCGGCTTCAAGGTCATTTCGATCGATTATCGCATGCCGCCTGATTTTCCTTTTCCGGCCGCGATGGACGATGCGATGGCGGTCTGGAAGCAGGCGGTAAAGATGGCCAAGCCGCAGAACATGGCAATTTTCGGCACGTCCACGGGCGGCGCGATGACGTTGGCGATGGTGCTACGCGCCAAGGCCGAGCATTTGCCGTTGCCCGCGGCCATGGCCCCTGGTACCCCGTGGTCGGACATTGATAAAATCGGCGACAGCTACAAATCCAACGAATGGGTGGATAATGTTCTGGTCACCTGGGATGGCTGGCTTGGTCGCGCGGCGCTGCTTTATGCCAACGGGCATGATCTGAAGGACCCGCAAATCTCGCCGATTTACGGCGATTTCAGCGGCCTTCCGCCCGCCATTCTGACCAGCGGCACGCGCGATTTATTTCTATCCAACACAGTGCGCACGCATCGCAAGCTGCGCCGCGCCGGTGTGGACGCGGAGTTGAATGTGTATGAAGGCATGTCCCACGCCCAGTATGGCTTCGACATGAACGCCCCTGAAACCAAGGAGGCCTTCACCGACATAGCCCGCTTCTTCGACAAGCATCTAGGCTACAAATAATATAGAAGCCGCCAAGTACCCAACCCAACGGGCAGGAAGTACAGTCGTAAAGTTTTTTTGCTTCTTTTTGTTCACAAAAAGAAGAATCCTTACTTCCCTTGAAAAACTGCCCGACGCTTTTCCATAAACGCCCGCCGCCCTTCAACATAATCCGCACTGGCAAAGCAGGCATCGACGACTTCTTCACATAAATCGTCGTCCATATCAGGCCCCTTGACGATCTCACCGACGCAGATTTTCACTGCCTTGACCGTCAAAGGCGCATTATCGGCGATCATGCCGGCGATGTGGCGGACGGCGCCATCGAGTTCGCCGTCCGGCACGACGCGGTTGATCAGCCCCATGCGGGCGGCCTCGTCGGCGGTGAACTGGCGGGCGGTGAAGAAGATTTCCTTGGCGAAGGACGGGCCGATGAGGTCGATCAGCACCTTGATGCCGTCGGCGCCGTAGCCAAGGCCGAGGCGGGCGGCCGGGATGCCGAACCGGGCGCCTTCGGAGGCAATGCGCAAATCGGTGCCGATGGCGATGCCCATGCCGCCGCCGATGCAGAAGCCTTCGATCATCGCGATGGTCGGCTTGGTGGTTTGTTTGAGGCGGCGTTGGGCCTCGCCGGAGATTTTCTCGTAGGCGGCCACTTGTTCGGGTGTGGAGCGGACTTTTTCGAATTCGGAAATGTCCGCACCCGATACGAAAGCCTGTCCGCCGGTGCCGCGCAGCACGATAACGCGGACGGCGGGATCGGCTTCGAGCCGGTCCATGATCAAGGGGATGGCCTGCCACATTTCCAGGCATACTGCGTTGCGACGTTCCGGGTGGTTGAAGATCACCCAGCCAATGCCGCCTTCAACGCCGCCGATCATCTTGCTGGTCGGCAAATCCATCGTCTGCATCGGGGTTCTCCTTAAAGCGGGGCTGGCACAACGCGGGTGACGAAATCTGCCGGCGAGGTCACTTCGAGCATTTCGACATCGTCGGAATGCCGCACTTCGCGGTGGCGGATCAGCGGGGGTTGCATCACGGTGGAGCCGGCTTCGAGGCGGACGAAGCCGACATCTTCATACTCGAACTCCACCCAGCCTTTCAGCACGTAGACGAACTGGAAATCGAGTTCGTGGACGTGCCATTCGGGCTTGGCGCCTTCCCCGGCCGCGGCACGGATCACGTGGGCGCCCATCTTTCCGGCGGTGGCTTCAGGCACGCCGAGGCTGCGATATTCGAAAAAAGCTCGCAAGCCGCCATCGAATGTCGCATCGGCTGCGTGGTTCACCTGGGTTGGCATGATTGTTCCTTAGGCTGCGGTTTTCTCAGCGCGGAAATCCTTGATGTCGCGGAATTTCAGGCCCTGGTTCAGTTCGGTGGTCCGGCGCAGCATGAAGGACGAGGTTGCCATGAACACCGGATCGCCATCGACATCATCGGCCATGGCTGAGCGGTTGGCGGCAATGAAACGTTCGAGCACCAGTTTTTCGCCACTCACCCAGCGGGCGAGCGAATAGGGCGTTTCCTCGAACCCGATTTTGACGCCGTATTCGGACATCATCCGGGCCAGCAGCACGTCCAACTGCAAGCTACCGACGACGCCGACCATAGGGGGTGCGCCGTCCTGCGGGCGGAATAATTGCACCACGCCTTCTTCGGCGAGTTCCTGCAACGCCTGGCGGAGTTTCTTGGCTTTCATTGCGTCATCGAGCCGCACCCGGCGGAGGATTTCAGGCGCAAAATACGGCACGCCGACAAAGTTGATGTCTTCCGATTCGCTCAGCGTGTCGCCAATCCGCAGGGTGCCGTGATTGGGAATGCCGACCACGTCGCCGGCAAAAGCTTCTTCGGCCAGGGCGCGATCGCGGGCGAAAAAGAACTGGGGCGCGTGCAGCGGGATGGTCTTGCCGGTGCGCACCTGCTTGAGCTTCATGCCACGCACCAGCTTGCCGGAACAGACCCGGGCAAAGGCAATGCGGTCACGATGGTTGGGGTCCATGTTGGCCTGGATTTTGAACACCAGGGCGGTCAACCCGGCTTCGTCCGCCTGCACCACCCGCGTGTCGGCCGGCTGGGCACGCGGCTTGGGGCCATACTCGGCGAGCGCATCGAGCAAATCGGACACACCGATTTCCTTGATCGCACTGCCGAAAAATACCGGGGTGAGGTGGCCGGCGGCGAATGATTCCTCATCAAATTCCGGCAGGGCGCCGCGTACCAGATCCATTTCTTCCGACAGCGCCACCATGCGCGGTTCGGACTGGCCGAGCGTTTCGGTCAGATGCAAATCGCGCTTGCGCACATCGTAAGTGCCGACAAATGTCGCGGCCCGGCCGACCGGCCAGGTCACTGGAGCGCAATCGAGGGCCAGGGTCGATGAAATCTCATCCAGGAGGGAGAAAACATCCTGGCATTCGCGGTCCATCTTGTTGATGAAAGTCAGGATCGGGATGTCGCGCAAACGGCAGATTTCGAATAATTTTCTGGTGCGCGCCTCGATCCCCTTGGCCGCATCGATCACCATCACCGCGGCATCCACCGCAGTGAGGGTGCGATAAGTGTCCTCGGAAAAATCCTCATGGCCCGGCGTATCGAGCAAATTGAACACGCAACCGGCATATTCGAAGGTCATCACCGACGTCACTACGGAAATCCCGCGGTCGCGCTCAATCCCCATCCAGTCCGACCTTGTGCGCCGGCGTTCGCCCTTGGCGCGCACGTTGCCCGCCAACTGGATCGCACCGCCCGCGCGCAACAGGCGCTCGGTCAGCGTGGTTTTGCCGGCGTCGGGATGGGAGATGATCGCGAAGGTGCGGCGGCGGGCGATCTCGGTGGCGGATTCAGTGGTCATAGGGAGGATATAGAGCAATAAGGGCGGGAAGTAAGGTTGTTCTTTTTGTGAACAAAAAGAACCAAAAAAACTTTACCCATTCCTTGCCGTTGGCGTGCGAACTCTCTGCAGACCCGAGCCAACGGCAACAAAAGTGGGAAAGTTTTTTTGCTTCTTTTTGTTCACAAAAAGAAGACCTTTCTTCGCCTCCCTAGATAGCGTCGTACGGATAAACGTCCCGCGTCCGCTCCAGCGGGGTGAAGCTGTTCTTCCAGGCCGGCAGCAGCGACTGGGCCATTTTCTCCGCCGTCCAGCCATCACCGCGATGCATGGTGCGGATCGGGCGGGGCTGCGAGTAAAGGTAGATCTCATTGCCACGGGCGCCGAAAATCTGGCCGGTCACGTCTTTGGCTGCGTCCGAGGCGAGGAAGGCGGCAAGCTGGGCCACCTGGTCGGGCCGGGTTTTGGCCGCGCGTTCCTGCAACTGGGCTTCCGACTGGCCGGGCACGGTTTCAATCATGCGGCTGAAAGCGTGCGGACCGATGCAGTTGGACCGCACATGGTAACGCGCCGCATCGCCCGCGATGCCACGCGACATGCCGGCGATGCCGAGCTTGGCTGCCGCATAATTCACCTGGCCGACCGAGCCGATCAGGCCGGAGGTCGAGGTCATGTGAATGAAGCTGCCGCTTTCCTGGGCGCGGAAATACGGGATGGTGGCGCGCGAGACGTAGAAGGCGCCGTAAAGATGGACCTTGACCACGGCATCGAATTCTTCCGGCGTCATGCGGTGGAAGATAGTGTCGCGCAAGATGCCGGCATTGTTCACCACGATATCGATGCGGCCGAAGCGGTCGATGGCGGTTTTGACCATGCGCTGGGCGGCGTCCCAATCGGCGACGCTGTCGGAATTGGCAACCGCACTGCCTTGGCCATACAGCGCGTCGATTTCATTCACGACCTGCTGTGCCGGGGTGGCATCGCCGCCCGAGCCATCGACAGCGGCGCCAACGTCATTGACCACAATTTTCGCGCCATTTTCGGCCATGACCAGCGCCATCGCGCGGCCGATGCCACGGCCCGAACCAGTGATAAGGGCGACTTTGCCCTCCAGCATTTTCTTCGACATGAGAACTCCTCCGGTGGATATTGGCCGCAACATGCGACGGCGCGGCAAAGCTGTCACCCCCAGACCGCGCTTGTCGGATTTGCAGCGCGGTGGAATGATTTGCTCAAATGATGGGGCGATGAAGCATGCTGGCGATTGTGGAACCGGTGCCGGACTTGGCCAATCAGGCCGAAATCATCCGCACCCCGTGCGGCGAGGGGCATATGGTCTGGCGCAGCTTCGGCAGCGGACCAGTGCTGGTGCTGCTGCATGGCGGGACCGGGTCATGGCGGCACTGGGCGCGCAATATCGCGGAATTGTCCAAGACCCATCGCCTGCTGGTCGCCGATCATCCGGGCCTGGGCGACAGCGACGTGCCGCATGACCCGATCAGCCCGGAATCGATCGGACGGATCGAAGCCGACGGCATCAGCAAAATCATCGGGGATGCGCCCTATGACGTTTGCGGGTTTTCCTTCGGCGCGATGATCTCCGGCCATGTCGCCGACATCCATGGCAAACGGGTCCGCACCCTGACCATCGTTGGCCCGGCAGCCCTTGGCATTCCGCGCCACTCGATCGTGCTGGAGAAAATCCGCAGCAAGGAAGGCGCCGAACGGCGCGCCGCCAATCGCGAAAACCTGGCGCGCTTCATGTTCCACAGCCCTGCTAACATTGATGAAACTGCCATTGACATTCAGGACCTCAATACCCGCCAGGCGCGGCTGAAAAGCAAAGGCTTTGCCCATACCGCGTCCCTGCGCGATGCCGCTGGACGGGCGACCGCGAAAGTGACCGCTTTGTGGGGCAGCGACGACGTCACCGCTTTTCCCAGCATTCCCGAACGGATCGCCGCATTGCGTGCCGCACGGCCCGATGCTGGGCTGGTGGTGATCCCGGATGCTGGGCATTGGGTGGCTTATGAGGCGGCTTGGGCGTTTAATGTGGCGATCAGAGACATCATTGGGTAAGAAAGAATCTTCTTTTTGTGAACAAAAAGAAGCAAAAAAACTTTGTCCGTTCCTTGCCGGTGGCGTGCCCAATCGGAGGGGTTCCGCGCCGATGACAATTAAGTGAGAATGCGTTTTTTGGTTCTTTCTGGTCATAAGAAGAACTTCTTGCCTCACCCCTTCTCCTTCGGCGGCTAGCAGTAGCGGGACGAATTTGATCATGCGGTCTAATAGTTTGAATTTGCGAGTTTTCCTGCTCGCAGCGCTAATCGTGGCTTGGCAGATCGTAACGCTGGACGCGGCGCCGGATTGGTACAGCGACGACTATGCAGCTTACATTCCCAATGCATTGTCCTTGCTGCATTTCAGTCCGTACTCGCTGCCGAAATACATCGTGAACCCGCTGGTGGATTCCTCGCCCGGCGCATACCCGCCTGGGTTCCCGGCCTTGCTGACCATCCCGATCGGGTTGTTCGGGGTGAATTTCACCGCAATCGGGGTGTTCAACCTGCTGCTACTGGGCTTGTTTTTGCTGGTTCTGATGCGGGAAAGCGCACGCCAGATTGGGCCGTGGCCAGCAGCTTTCGTGGCGGTGGTGGTAGGGCTTAGCCCGTTTGTCACCGAGTATAAATCCCAGGTGCAGTCCGAATTCGCCTTCATGCTGCTGTTGTGGGTATCGTTCGGGTTGGCGCGCGATGAACGGCGCGGCTGGCTGGCGGTTGGAATGGCGGCGACCATTCTGGTGCGGGTAGTGGGCGGGGTGTTGTTGCCGGCCTGGCCACTGGCAGTTTGGTTGCGCACACGACGGTTCCGATGGGAACCGTTAATTGTCAGCGCTTTGGCCGGGATTTTGGTGGTTGGCGGGATCGTCGCGGTCAGCCCCAACGTGGTCGGCACCTATTTGCGCCTGGTTGCGGTCAATTCCGCCGCCCAAACCCAAACTGTGGCGCCGAGTTCGGGTGGGCTGTCGATCCAGGCACTGCCAGCGTTGGTCACCAGCAATATCAAGGAACTGCCGGGCAAAATTTCGCTGATCTGGTCTTACGGCGCGCAGCAGGCGGTCGATCGGCCGCCCATGCTGGTGACCGGCTTGAAGGCGGCAACCGCGCTGCTGTTGCTGGCCGGACTGGTGGGTTTCATCCGTGCCTGGCGGGCGGGCCCTTCGCTGGCCGAGACTTTTTTCGTGATCGAACTCGCAGCCCTGCTCGTGCTGCCGGCACAAATGACCGGGGCGCGGGTTTTTCTGCCGCTGTCGGTGCAAATGCTGATTTATGCGATTTTCGCCGCCCAGGCCTTGACGGCGCGCCGGGCGCGCGCCTTCGCGGTGGCGATCGTGGTAATGCTGACCGCTCTGCCCGCCGGTCTCAACCTGCAGTCGGTTTTGCGCCAGCCGGTGGAGAATTATTCAGCGACCGAGCCTCGGGCGCAGGAATTCTTTGCCTGGATCAAGGCCAACACGACACCTGATGAGGTCATCCTGTGCCGCCGCACCCGGGCGCTGGTGATGTTCACCGATCGGTATGTGTCGGACTATCACCAAACCAAGGTGGATAGCGCGTTCTTCCCGTGGGCCGCCTCGATCAAGGCGGGGTATCTCGCGGTTTCGATTGATCAGGCAGAAGTCGCCGCGATTGCCCGCGCCGAGCACTTGCCCCGCACCGACGCGGGCCTGAATGCGGCGTTGGATATCTACGAAAGCCAGTTCTTCGGCCCGATGCGGGACCAGTTTCCGGTGGCCTATCGGAGCGAGCGGTTCCGCATCTATCGGATCATAGCGAAGCCGTAATCCGCGCCAGCGCCGCATCCCGCCCCAGCGCCGCAATCGTCGCATCAATCGGCGGGCTGGCGAGCCGGCCGGTGAGTGCGGCGCGCAAGGGCTGGGCGATGTCGCCGAGCTTCTTGCCGTGGGCTTCAGCGAAGGCGCGCAGCACCGCATCGATGCTGGCGATGGTGAAGTCACTGGCAGCGAGGTCGGGGGCCAACGCTGCCAAAAGGGCTTTGGCGTCGTCGGTCAGGGCACCAAGCGCTTTGGCGTCGGGCGCCAGGCGCACGGTCAGGAAGCGCGCCGCCTCGGTGAGGTCCACCAGAGTTTTGGCGCGTTCTTTCAGCATCGGCAGCAATAGCATCAGGCCGGGGGCGGCCAAGCCGAGGCGGCGTTCGACATCGGCGGCGAGCCAGGCATCGTCGGTGCGACGCATCCACACGGAATTGACCTGGGCAAGCTTCGTATAGTCCATCCGGCTCGGGCCGCGGCCAACGCCATGAAGGTCAAAAAGCTTGATCGCCTCATCACGCGACAGAATTTCGTCATCGCCATGCGCCCAGCCTAGCCGGAGCAGATAATTGCAAATGCCGTCGGGCACGTAGCCCTGGTCGCGGAATTCGGTGACCGATTGGGCGCCGTGGCGTTTGGACAGCTTGGCGCCGTCGGGGCCGTGGATCAGCGGGATGTGGGCGAATTTCGGCAGGTCCCAGCCATTGGCCTGGTAAATCTGGATCTGGCGGAAGCTGTTGGTAAGGTGATCGTCGCCGCGGATGACATGGGTAATCGCCATGTCGTGGTCATCCACCACCACGGCATGCAAATAGGTGGGCGTGCCGTCGGTGCGCAAGATGATCAGATCATCAAGCTCGGTATAGGCAACGCGGACATCGCCTTGCACCAGATCGTGCAAAATAGTTTCACCGTCGCGCGGGGCCTTGAGGCGGATGACAGGGGCGATATCGGCCGGGGCCTCACGCGGATCGCGATCGCGCCACGGGCTGATGACTTTCAGCGAGCGGCCCTCGGCGGCGGCGGCGTCGCGCATCGCGGTAAGCTCGGCAGGCGACAAATAGCAGTGATAGGCGGTGCCGGCGGCGAGCATCGCGTGGGCCACTTCAGCATGGCGGGCGGCGCGGGCGGACTGGAAAACGGTCTGCTCATCACGATCGAGGCCGAGCCAGTCGAGCCCGTCGAGGATTGCCTGGGTTGCCGCATCGGTGCTGCGGGCGCGATCCGTATCTTCGATGCGCAGCAGGAAGCTGCCGCCGTGATGGCGGGCGAACAAATAATTGAACAACGCCGTACGGGCGCCGCCGATATGCAGCAGGCCGGTGGGTGACGGGGCAAAACGGGTGCGAACGGTCATGGCAGGGTCCGGATGGGTCAGCGCCACCGTGAAATCGGCGGCAAATCGTCGGCGCCTTCTAGCCGCGATGATGAAGCGCGTCTCCCTCCGCACTAGCTTGGAAGGCATGATGCGGGTGAAGGCGTGGCTCGAAGATTGGCTCGACGACTGGCTCGAAGACTGGGGCGAGGCGGAGCGCGGGCGGGCAATATTGTTCCTGCCGGTGCTGATGGCGGCGGGGGTGCTGGTCTATAACGCGCTGACCGTGGAGCCGCCGGTTTGGTTGGCGCCGGCAGTGCTGGGCGGGGCCGCTTGCCTGGCCTGGTGGCTGCGCGAACGGGTCGCGCCGCGCGGGCTGGCGCTCGCGGTCGCGGCACTCGCACTCGGCATGTCAGCCATCGGGGTGGCGGCGTGGCGGGCCCCGGCGCTTGCCGATCTGCCGCGCAAGGCGACGATGCTGTCGGGCGTCGTGGCATCGGTTGAACCGCTGCCGAACGGGCGGCGGATCACTTTGGTGGCGCCGGCTTTTGACGGTGGCAAGCCACAGCCGCGCCGGCTGCGTATCCGGCTGAAGCAGGGCGATGAGGGCGATTTTGCGCCGGGCGACCGGCTCGAGGTCCGCGCGGTGCTGACCCCGCCTGGCTGGCCGGCCTATCCTGGTGGCTGGGATTTGCAGCGGGACGCATATTTTTCCGGATTGGGCGGCGGCGGGCGGGCGCTGGGGCCGGCGACGCTGATCGCCCACGCCCAGCCGCATGGGATGGCGTTGTGGGTGCAAGGGTTGCGCCATGTGATCGCCGAACGCATTCGCGCGGTGCTGCCGGGCAGCGAAGGGGCGATTGCGGCGACCTTGCTGGTCGGGCTGACCAGCGCGATTCCGGAAGCCGATCGCGCTGCCTATCGCGATTCGGGCCTGGCGCATCTGCTTGCCATCGCCGGGCTGCATATCGGCATCGTGATGGGACTGGCGTTTGGGGTGACGCGGTTCGGGCTTGGGCTGTCGGAACATGCCGGGCTGTTCTGGCCGACACGCAGCATCGCCGCAGTGGCGGCATTGGCCACCGGATTGGCCTATTTGCTGCTGACCGGCGGGCATGTGCCGATCTTGCGCAGCTTCGCGATGGCGTCGCTGGTGACGATCGGCTTGCTGGCCGGGCGGCGGGCGGTGTCGCTGCGCGGGCTGGCCCTGGCAATGCTGGCGCTGGTGGTTTTCGCCCCGTCCGAGGTGATGGGGGTGAGTTTTCAGATGAGCTTTTCGGCAGTGCTGGCGCTGATCGCCGGCTACGACATGCTGCGGCCCCGGTTGCAGCGCTTGCGCGGCGATGGCGGAAGATGGCGTCGCTTCATCAGCCACGTGGTGGCCTTGGCGCTGACCAGCGCGCTGGCGGGCACCGCGTCGGCCCCCTATGGCGCCTATCATTTCGGGCATATTCAGCTTTACTACGTGTTCGCCAACATGGTGGCGGTGCCGATCACCGCGATGCTGGTAATGCCGGCGGGGATGCTGGCGCTGGCATTGATGCCGTTCCATGCCGAGGCGCTGGCGCTGTGGCCGATGGGCTGGGGGATTTTGGCGATCACCTGGATTGGCCATGCTGTCTCGGGCTGGCCGGCCGCGGTGCTGGCGGTGCCGCATATTCCGCCCTGGGGGCTGGCGCTGTTCAGCGCCGGGCTGGCCTGGTTCGGGCTGTGGCGCAGCCGGGTGCGGCTGGCGGGCATTGTTGCGATGCTGGTTGGATTGGCCTCGCCGATGGTGACCCAGCCACCGGACTTGCTGATCTCGGCTGAGGCACGGCTGATTGGGCTGCGCACGCCGGCAGGATTGGTAGTGCGGACCACCAGCGGGGCATCGGGCTTCATCCTCGATGCCTGGATGCAATATCTCGCCGAAACCGCGACGATCGCCCTGCCGCCGTGCGCCCGCGATGGCTGCGT
>JANXRN010000141.1 GCA_025352995.1 Acetobacteraceae bacterium | reverse complement strand
GATGTGCTGATTGAGGGTTTTCGCCCCGGCGTCGCCGCCAGGCTCGGGGTCGGCTATGACAGCCTGAAAGCGGTGAACCCCAAGCTGATCATGGTCAGCATCAGCGGCTTCGGCCAGACCGGCCCCTATTCCCAGCGCCCGGTCACCGACACTGCGGCCCAGGCGTTCTCCGGCTTCGTGCACGCCAATCGCGGGCCGGATAATGTGCCGCACCGCGCCCCGATCCTGGTTTGCGACGTGGCGACCGGGATGTATGCCTACCAGTCGGTGGCAACGGCGTTGTATGCAAGCCGCGATGCCGGGGTCGGGCGCTGGATCGATATCAGCCTGATGGCATCCGCTGCCGCTTTCATGGGCCATCGTAGCCCCGAAGCCATGCTTGAACCCGGCCCGCTCGCCTCCCCCAATGTCCCCGCCGGCGGCTACCAGACCAAAGATGGCTGGGTCATGGTGGCACTGATCAACGATGGCCAATTTGTCCGCTGGTGCGAAGCTATACGCCGCCCCGATCTGCCCGGCGACCCGCGCTTCAGCAGCTTCCCCGCGCGCGCCGCGCATGAAGCAGCCTTGCTCGACATCATCCGCGCCATCATGCTGACCGAAACCAGCGCCATTTGGCTCGAGCGGCTGCGCGCTGCCGACGTGATCTGTGATCCGGTGACCAGTTTGCGCGATTGGTATGAAGACCCGCATGTTGTGGCGACCGGTGCTGCGTCCGTGCTCGACCAGCCCGGCCTCGGCGCCTTCCATGTCCCGCGCACCCCGGGTGCGATGGCGGAAACCGAAGCCGCTTTATCCCCCGCGCCGCGCAATGGGCAGCATAATAGGGCGATCCTGTCCGACGCAGACCTTGCTGCCTTATTGGGAGACGCCGCATGACCGGACTGCCGCTTCACCGTCGCGTCGTGCTGGGCGCGATGGCGGCCACCGCCGTCATGTCCCAGGCACGGGCCGCCGCCCCGATCCGCCTCGGCGTGCTGCGCACGGTCTCCCCCGCCCCTTTTTACATCGCCCAAAGCCGCAGCCTGTTCGCTGCCCAAGGCGTGGATGTCGAGTTTAAATTCTTCCAGGCCGCCCAGCCGATTGCTGCGGCGGCGGTTGCCGGCGATATCGATGTCGGCGTGACGGCGCTCACCGGCGGCTTTTTTGCGCTGGCTGGCAAGGGCGAATTGCAGGTTATCGGCGGTGGGCTGCACGAGACCAAGGGCTTTAATCTCACCGCAGTGCTGGTCTCCCGCCAGGCCTATGATGCCGGCCTGACCAGCCTCGACAAGCTCGGCGGCCATAGTTTCGGCATCACCCAGTTCGGCAGTTCGTTCCATTATATGCTCGGCCAACTGGCCAGTGCGCAGAAATTCGACCTGAAATCCATGGCACTGCGGCCGCTGCAACAAGTGCCGAACATGGTCGCTGCCGTCCGCTCCGGCCAGGTTGATGCAACCATGGCGATCGCCTCGATGGCGCGCCCGTTGGACGCGGCAGGGGAGGCTCGCATCATTGGCTGGGTCGGGGACTATGTTCCGTACCAGATTACCGCCTTGTTCGCGACCGCCCCGATGATCGCCACCCGCGCCGATGATCTGCGCAAATTCTGCCGGGCTTATCAGGCCGGCATCGCCGCCTATCGCGCCGCCTTCCTGCGCTTTGATGCTGCCGGCAAGCCGATTTACGATGGCTCGACTGACGCGGCCATCGCCGACATCACCAAATATATCTTCGCCGGCGACCCCGAAGCGGCGACCAAAATCAAGGCCGGGATTGGCTGGTACGATGTCGGCGGCGCCCTCGATGTCGCTGACGTGAAGGCGCAACTCGCCTGGTTTGCGTCCGAAGGCATGGTCAAAGGCCCGATCGATCCCGATGGCATCATCGACACGCGGTTCCTGCCGACGCGATGACGGTGAAATCGGCGGTTTCGCTTTCGATCGAAGCGGTCGGGCACAGCTATCGCGATCTGCGCGTGCTTGATGACATCACCCTGTCCATTCCCGCCGGACAGGTCACCGTGCTGGTCGGCCCGTCGGGCTGCGGCAAATCTACTTTGCTCGGTATCCTTGGTGGCCTGATCGCGCCAGGGCAGGGCAGGGTGCTGATGGACGGCCCGATTGCCTCCGATTGCCTCAACCCACTGACCTATGTCTTTCAGGATTTCGCCCTGCTGCCGTGGCGTGATGTCGCCGGCAATGTCGCGCTTGGCCTCCAAGCCGCTGGGTTGTCCCGAGACGCCCGCGCCGCGCGGGTGGCGGAAGTTTTGGCGCTGACTGGCCTCACCGACTTCGCCACCGCTTGGCCGAAGCAACTTTCCGGCGGGATGCGCCAGCGCGTCGGCATTGCCCGTGCCCTCGCGGTGCGCCCGGCGGTGCTGCTGATGGATGAACCGCTCTCCGCCCTCGACGCGCAAACCCGCGCCTTGCTGCTCGAAGAATTCTCCACCCTGATCGCCGCCAGCGGGGTCACCACCATTTACGTCACCCATACTTTGTCCGAAGCCGCCCTGCTCGGTCAGCAAATTGTCGTCCTGTCACGCCGCCCCGGTCGCATCCGCGACATTATCCGCATCGATCGGCCCCTGATCGGCCGTCGCCCTGGCGACCCCGACCTGATGGCGATCGAGTCCCGGCTATGGGCGCTGATCCGCGACGACGCCGCCGACGCCGCCCGCGAATTCACTGATGCAGGAGGTTAAATTCCGCGGCGGCGGCTTCGCCCCCCGCCCCATCCCGTTCGCCGGCGCGCTGACCCTGCTGCTGATCGTTGCCGCTTGGCAGGGGGCGGCATCGTTGGGCTGGATTTCGACCCGCTTTCTGCCCGCGCCGCTCGCCATCATCCGCGCGCTGGTCACCTTGGTGCAAAGCGGGGAACTGCGGCTGCATCTGGCAGCCTCCCTGTCACGCCTCGCCTATGGCTGGGCCATTGGCACCCTGGCCGGGCTGATAGTTGGCTTCGCCCTCGGCCTGTTCAGCCTGGCGCGAACGCCGGGCCTGGCGATCGTGTCGGCACTATTCCCGGTTCCGAAAATCGCCCTGGTGCCGCTCTTCGTCGTCTGGTTCGGCATTGGCGAAGGCTCAAAGCTCGTCACGTTGGGCTTCGGGGTGTTCTTCCCGACCGTGATCAACACGCTGGCCGGGGTTGACGGCGTGCCGCGCAACCTGATCCGCATGGGCCAGTCCTTTGGCCTGTCGCGCGCCGCCATCCTCGCCAAGATCGTGCTGCCCGGCGCGCTGCCCGCCATCCTCGCCGGCTTTCGCATCACCACCGCAACCGCGATCATCCTGCTAGTCGCCGCCGAAATGATCGGCGCCGATTACGGCATCGGCGCCTTCGTGCTGTCGGCTGGGAATCTTTACGATACCGATGCGCTGCTCGCCGGCATCACCATCCTGTCGCTGCTCGGCCTGGCCATTTCCTGGTTGATCGGCCGGCTCGAACGCTGGCTGCTGGCCTGGCGCTGACCTGCCCGGCGTTGCCCGCATTTGACCCTGCCCGCACGGGGTCTAGGCTTCGGTAAAATTCCCCTGGAGAGTCTCTGGTGACTGCACCCCGCGCATCGCACGCCCTGACCTGGCTGGCAGCCCTCGCCATCCCGCTTGCCGCCTGCACCAAAATGGGCCCCGATTTCGTGCCGCCCGAGCCAAACTGGAAGCCGCAAACCCTGGGTGACACCGGCAAGCCGTCGCCCGATGAGAAAAGTCGCCCGGTCACCAACGCGGTGGACCCGCAATGGTGGAAGCTGCTCGGCGATCCGCAGTTGACCGCCCTTGAGGCCCGCCTCGCTGACGGAAATCTCGATCTCCGCCTTGCCGCCATCCGCCTCACCGAAGCCCGCGCCCAACTTGGCGTGGCCGACGCCGCCGGCAATCCCAACCTCAATTTTGACGCCGCCGCCAACCGCGCCAAGCAAAGCCGCACCGGCACGCTGGGCCTCACCCCATCGGCCACCGGCCCCGGTTCGCGCCTGCGCCTGCCCTATAATTTATTCCAGACTGGCTTTGATGCCAGCTGGGAACTCGATCTTTGGGGCCGCGTCGCCCGCGCGGTCGAAGCCGCAGAAGCCGGGGTGACCGCGAGTGAAGATCAGGTCCGCGATGTTCTCGTAACCTCATCCGCTGAACTCGCCCGCAACTATATCCGTCTGCGCGGCGCGCAACGGAAGCTGCAAATTACCCGCGCCAACCTCGATATCGCCAAGCAAAGCCTAAGCCTGACCCAGGCCCGCGCCGCCGGCGGCCTGACCACCGATCTCGATGTCGCCAACGCCGCAGTCCTGGTCGCGACGATTGAGGCGCAATTGCCCGCCCAGGAACAGGCGCAAGCCGAGCTGGTCAACGCCATCGGCTTGTTGATGGGGGCCGCCCCCCAAGCCATGACCGCCGAACTCGCCGCCCCGCGGGCCGTGCCGCCAGTGCCGCCGGCTGTGCCGATCGGCGTGCCGTCCGAACTCGCCCGTCGCCGCCCTGATATCCGCGTCGCCGAAGCTAAACTCCATATCGCGACTGCCACTACTGGCGTCGCCGTCGCTGATTTCTATCCCCGCGTCACCCTCGGCGGCTTCGGCGCGCTGCAAGGGCTGACCCTGAGCAATGTCGCCGATCTTGCACCGGCCCTGGCCTATTCCTTCGGCCCCAGTGTCACCCTACCAATTTTCGATGGCGGCAGCCGCAAACGCACCCTGGAATTGCGGGAAGCCCAGCAAATGGAAGCCGGCATCACCTACCAGCGCACCGTGCTGGTGGCGCTGCATGAGGTTGATAACGCGCTCACCGCCTACGCCACTGAACAGCGTCGTCGGGCCAAACTCGATGCCGCCGTCATGCAAGGTCGCCGCGCGCTTGGCCTTGCCCGGATGCGCTACGAACAAGGCGTTGCCGACTTTCTCCAGGTGCTGACCGCGCAACGGGTGCTGCTGGCGTCCGAACAGGAACTGGCGGATAGCACGACGGCGATTTCGACTAATTTTGTCCAGTTGTATAAGGCTTTGGGCGGGGGATGGGGGGAGTAAGGAAGGTCCTCTTTTTGTGAACAAAAAGAAGCAAAAAAACTTCTTCAATTCCTTGCCGTTGGCGTACTTTCCCCACCACGCTCTGGGCGTGATTAGGTCCGAGCCGCCTTTGTTCGCGGCTTCCGCTCGGCCTGGCTTGGCTCCTGGTTTTCGACCGGCGCCACCGCCCATTCACGCCGCTGAACCAGCATACGCAGAGCTTCCTCGATCGTCGCCTTGCGGGTCCGAAGTCCCGTGGCCGCCATCGCCCTGGCGAGAAGTTCCTGGTCGAGATGGACGTTTAAACGCATGTCGGTCCGCTTTGTCTTGGTGAGCATCACTGTACTCGGTGGCACCGGTTGCGTCCACCAAACAACCTGCTCATCCCAGCGTGATTTCCGCAGTTAGGCGATCCGCCGTTGCGTGAACCGCGCCCGCCGGTCGCGCCAGCAACCCCGCCGCGACAAGAGCCGCCACGTCATCATGCACCCGTCGATACTGCCGTGACAGCGATCGGGCGAGGGCGGCGATCGATGGTTCCGGATGGGCGTGCACATGCTTCAGCAACCGGAAGCGCTCCCCGGTCAGCAGCTTTGCTAGCGCGTCCCAGCTTTCAAACGCGAGCCGCCGTTCATGCACCGCCTCGCCCTGTTCAGCGCGGCGCCATGCCTTGGCGAAGTTGGCGGCATCATCGGCGAGTGATCCGCCAACGATCAGTTGCATGTCAGTCATTGGCTTTCTCCTTCAACGTTTGCCCACGCGTTCTGGCCACATCGGCGAGGAAATCCGTCACCAGCTGGTCCGGTGAGGTGAAGCGGTACGGCTCCTCACGGTCGCCATAATGGCGGTGATCGCCCTTGCCGGATTCGTTGTCGTAGCCGATCAGGCGGGCGCCATCGCGGCCATAGAACAGACTGTATTTGAAGCCATGGTGTGAACCGCGAACGGCGTGCGGCACTTCCCACAATTTTAATTCGGCGATGTCGCCATCATCGAAATGCCGCTTGCTGTGGAAAATGAGCGTCGCCCGCGCCATATGTCGTGAAATGACATATGGCTGTTATGTCGTCAAGGGAAATACTCGAGCCGGCGGGATGCTATCTCCCCTGCAGCATTGCCCAAACCTTCTCCGGCGTCGCCGGCATGTCGATATGCCGGCCACCCAGCGCATCGACCAGCGCGTTCATCACCGCCGGCAGCGCCCCCGCGCACCCCGCTTCGCCGCAGCCTTTGGCGCCGAGACCGTTGGTTTTCGCCGGCACCGGGTGGGACACGAACCCCAGCGCTGGTGCATCGTCCGCGCGGGGCAGGGCATAATCCATATAGGAGCCGCTGAGCACTTGCCCATCCTCATCGAACGACACCCGCTCCATCAGCGCCTGGCCAATCCCTTGCACGATACCGCCATGGGCCTGTCCTTCCACCATCAATGGATTAAGCAGTGTCCCGAAATCATTGACCGTGCTGTATTTCACCACTGCGACATGCCCGGTCTCGGGATCGACCTCAACCTCGGCGATATGGCAGCCATTGGGGAATGCGCTCGGCACGCCCGGCACGATCATATCGACATCGAGGGTTTGCGGCACGTCGTCCGGTAGCTTCAGCCCGTCGCGCAGCTTTGCCGCGAGGTCCATGATGCCGATCCCGCGATCCGTGCCGGCAATGGCAAAGCGCCCGCGGCTGAACTCGATATCGGCGACAGCTGCTTCCAGCACATGGGCGGCGATCTTGCGGCCCTTGTCGATCACCACGTCCGACGACACGCTGATCGCGTTGCCGCCATTCATCGCGCTGCGCGATCCGCCGGTGCCCCCGCCATCCAACAACTGATCGCTATCGCCCTGCACCAGCCGGATGGCATCGAACGGCACCCCAAGCTTGTCGACCAGAACTTGGGCGAACGGCGTCCAATGGCCTTGGCCGTAATCCAGCGTGCCGGAAATGATGGTCACGCTGCCGTCCGGTTCAAACCTGATCCCGCCCATTTCGCCACGCGCCGGGGCGGTGACTTCGAGGTACTGGCCGATCCCGCGCCCGCGCAGCTTGCCGGCGGCAGCGCTGGCAGCGCGGCGGGCGGCGAACCCGTCCCAGTCGCCGGCAACCAGCGCGCGATCCAGCACGGCCGGGAAGTCGCCGCTGTCATATTCCATCGTCGATGGCGCGGTGTACGGCAGCATGTTGGGCGTTATGTGGTTGCGCCGACGCAGCTCGATCGCCGAAATCCCCATCTCGCGCCCGGCGGTTTCGATCAGCCGTTCCATGTAATAATTGGCTTCCGGCCGCCCGGCGCCACGATACGCGCCCACCGGGGTGGAGTTGGTCAGCATCACGCGGACCTTCACCGAAATCGCCGGCGTGCGATAAACCCCGATAATGTTCTTCACGATGTTCATCGTCGGCGGCAAGGTGGTGGAATTGGACAGCACCGCGCCGACATTGCCGTAGCCGCGCACCCGCAGCGCGAGGAAATTGCCGTCCTTGTCGAGCGCCAACTCCTGGACATGATCATGGTCACGCCCGGCGCTGTCGGACAAGAAACTGTCGGACCGTTCATCCACCCATTTCACCGGCCGGCCGATCTCGCGCGCCGCCAGCAGCACGCAGCAATGTTCAGGGTAGTTGCCGCCTTTCATCCCGAAACTGCCGCCGACATTGCCGGTCAGCACTCGGACCTGTTCGGCCGGCACCCCCATCACCCGCGCCACCCCGCCACGCAGCCCGAACGCGCCCTGGCTCGGCGAATGCACGATATAGCGCCCATCTTCGAACGCCCCGAGGATGGCGCGCGGCTCCATCGCCGACACCACGATGCGGTTATTATTGACCCGCATTTTGGTGACATGGGCGGCCTTGGCGAATAATTCCTCGACCAGATCATGCTTGCCGTAATGCCAATCGAGCACGACATTGCCCGGCGCTTCGTCATAAAGCTGCGGGGCGCCAGGGGCTGCCGCCTGCTCCGGCGTGGTTACCGCCGGCAGCGCATCGATCTCGGCGAACACTGCCTCGGCGGCATCGCGCGCCTGTTGCAGGGTTTCGGCGATCACAGCGGCGATCGGCTCCCCGACATAGCGCACTTTGCCGTCCGCCAGCGCGTACTGCACCGGCTTGGGATGCGGGGAGCCATCATGGTTGGCGCCGGTGACATTATTCTGCATCGGCTTGACCCCACCGGCGCGCAAATCGGCGGCGGTAAGGATTTTCAGCACCCCGGGCAGGGTGCGCGCGGTATCGGTATCGATGCCGCGCAGCACGCCATGGGCGATACGGCTGCGCACCATCACCATGTAGGCCTGGCCCGGCAGGTTCTTGTCGGCGGTGTAGTTGCCCTCGCCGCGCAGCAGCACCGGGTCCTCGCGGCGCGACACGGGTTGCCCGACGGCGAATTTGCCCGGCGTCAGCATGTCGGGGGCGTGCAAAATGGTGGGGGCAAGCGTGTCCATGGGGCGGGCTCCAGTAATCGGGATTTTCACAGCCTAGTGTGCTGCTGCAAAGCGGCACTGGCAACCCGGCCCGGCCATTGCCTGGCGGCAAGCGCCATCATGGCACCGAATACGCAGCCGACCAGCACCACCACGCCGGGCCAGCCGGCCGCATGATAGGCCAGTGCCGGCACAAACCCGCCCAGCGCGCCGCCAATATAATAGATGGTGACATATAGCCCGACTGCGGTTGATCGCGCTTCGGTAACCAAAGTCGGCACCAGCCCGATGCACAAAGCTTGCACCACGAACAGCCCGGCCGACAGAAACGCCAGCCCCAGCACAATCGATGCCGCCATCGGCACCAAGGTGCAGACTAACCCCAACCCTGACAGGCCTAGTCCGAGTGCAAGCGTTGCGATCCGGCCAATCCGTACCGCCAGGCCTCCGGCTAGGGACGTGGTGACCACCCCGAGCAAATAAACCACGAACACCCCGCCCAACTGCGCCGGGCTGAACGAATAAGGCGGGGCGGCGAGCAGAAAATTCACGAAAGTGTAAATCGCGACGTTGCTGAACAGCATGCCGAACCCGATCAGGCAGGTCGCCAGCAGCCGTCGATTGCGCAAATGCAGCCTATAGGTGGCAAGCGTCGCCCCCAGACCGCCGGTCACCGGGCGAAAATTGCGCTCGGCCGGCAAAGCGAGCGCGACGAAAATCGCCCCCGCCAGGGTTAATCCGGCGACCGCTGCAAAGCCCATCCGCCAGCCCGCGAGTTCGGCACGATGCCGGCGACGAAGCGCCCGGCAAATCCGCCGAAAATGTTGCCCGCGCTATAGAAACTTGCCGCCCTGATGCCGGCCGGCCCCGGCACTTCATCGCCAATATAGGCCACGCACACGGCAAAAATGAACGGCAGCACCAGCCCCTGGACAAAGCGCCAGGCGATCAGCGCATCCAAACTGTCGCTGCCAGCGATCATCAGGGTCGGGAAAACCAGCGCGAACGCCGCGCCCACGATCAGCTTCTTGCGTCCCAACCGATCCGAAATCGCCCCGGCAAATGGCGCCACCAGCGCCACCGCCAGCAACGGCGCGGTCACCGCCAGCCCGGTTGCCGATGCCGGCACCGCAAAACTGGTCGCGATCGCCGGCAAAATGGCTTGCGGCGTGTAAAGATTGAGGAAATTGGCAATGCCCGCCACCGCGAGCGCCGCCGGCCGTGTGTCACGGGGCACTGAGCATCTTCACGCAAGCTGCCGGCAGTTTCGGCTTCGGCGGCGGCTTGGTCGCCGGCGCCGGCTCCGGCTTGTGATCCAGCCGATCAAACCACCATTGCAAGCTCGCGTCGCAGCCCTCGCCCGCGGGCGGGGGCGCCAGGCTCGCGCAGTCCGGCTGCCCGGCCGGGCATTTGAAGCTGATATGCATATGCGCGGCATGCCCATACCAGGGCCGGATGAAGCGCAACCACGACCGGTCGCCGGTCACCGTTTCGCATAATTGCTTTTTGATCGCCGGGTTGACCAGCACCCGATCCATCAGCGGCAGAGTGGTGGCAAGCTTCAGCAGCGCCACATGTTCGGGCCGCCAGCGTGCCGGATCGACCGCGCGACCATCGGGGCGCACCAGGCTCGGCGGCTCGATACCCTCGCGCGCCGCCCGCGGCAGCATTGGGTGCGGCCCAACCACGTCGAGATACACATCCGCATCTAGCCCGCGTTGATGGCTCGCATGCCCGCCCGGCATTGGCCCGCCGCGCGGCAGCGACAAATCGCCCATATAAAGATCGGGCAAGCCGGCTGCCTTGGCGCGCTGGCCGAGCGTCAGCACGTTGGCGATCGCCTCCGGATGCCCCCAGAAGCTCGATTGGGATAGCCGAACGGTTTGCAGGCCTGGCGCCTCATCCGGCAGCCGCTCGGCCCCGGCAATGCAGCCCAAGCCGGAGCCGATCACATGGACCGGTCCCGGCGCCGGCGTGTTCGGGGCGGCGGCGGCCAGCCCCAGCAGCGCCAGAGCCCACCAGCGCATTCAGCGCACTCCGGGAATGGCGAGATAGGCGAGCCGTTTGATTTCCTTCCGCGCGCGCGCCACAGAATCAAGGATCAGCCCGCTCGCCAGTGCCAGGAACGATAGGATTTCCAACGCCGTTGCCAAAATCGCCGATGGCAGCCGCGGCACCAAGCCGGTGGCGATGAAATCGAGTACTACCCGCACGCCGACCATGATCCCCAGTATCGCGAGGATGGCGGCCAAGCTGCTGAAAAACTGCAGCGGCCGTTCTTCCTTCACCAGCACCACGATGGTACGCAAAATTCGCAATCCATCGGAATAGGTCCGCAGCTTGGACACCGACCCGACCGGCCGGTCCTTGTATTTGGTATGGATTTCCCCCACCGGCATTTTAAGATCGAGCGCATGGACGGTGAACTCGGTCTCGGTCTCGAACCCCGATGCGAGCGACGGGAACGATTTCACGAACCGCCGGCTGAACACCCGATAGC
>JANXRN010000454.1 GCA_025352995.1 Acetobacteraceae bacterium | reverse complement strand
CACGCCATCAAGCCTGCCATGTGCGGCCTGCTTCAACGCCGCCAGATCGTCCAGGCTGCCAATCCCGCCCGAAGCGATCACCTTGGTCGAAATCCTGGTTGCGAGATCAATGGTTGCCTCGATATTCACCCCACCGAGCATGCCATCGCGGCCAATATCGGTGAAGATGATCGCCGATACCCCGGCATCCTCAAATCTTAAGGCCAGATCGGTCGCCGGAATGGTCGAAATCTCCGCCCAACCTTCGGTTGCCACAAATCCATCGCGGGCGTCGATGCCGACCGCGATGCGGCCGGGAAATTCACGACAGGCCTCGATCACCAAAGCGGGATTTTTCGCCGCCGCACTGCCCAGGATCACCCGGCTGATACCGGCTTCGAGCCATTGCGCAATGCCGGCCAAATCGCGAATGCCGCCGCCCAATTGCACCGGCACGGTTACATTGGCAATGATGTCGCGCACCGCCGCCGCATTCACCGGCTTGCCAGCAAACGCGCCGTTGAGGTCAACGACGTGGATATAGCGGCAGCCGCCATCCTGCCACGCCCGCGCCTGGGCGCCGGGATTGTCGGAATAAACCGTCGCGTCGGCCATTTCCCCGCGCCGCAGTCGGACGCAGGTGCCGTCTTTGAGGTCGATGGCGGGGTAGAGGGTTAGGGGCATGGTTTAGTTCCGTCGTGGAGGTCCCTCACCCCGACCCTCTCCCGGAGGGAGAGGGTGCAGGCGCTTCTCCCTCTCCCTCCGGGAGAGGGCCGGGGTGAGGGCACTGGGTTCAAACCCTCAGCAAATGCACATCCACCAATGGCCGCTTCTGCAACCGTTTCCCCAACGCCCGCCGCAACGCCGCCTTGGCCGCATCGAGCAGCGGGGCATCTTCCGCGCGCAAGGCTTCGGGCAATTCGTCGATTGCCTCGGTCAACTCGGCGATCACCCGCGTGGTCATCGCGTCATCGTCATCGAGCAAGCCAGGCGCGCTGATCTTGGGTGGGCTCAACAATTTCCCGCTGGCGTCAACCGCGATCGAGGCAATCACGATGCCGTTGAACAACATCCGTCGCCGTGCGCCGAGCACGCCGCCCGCGAGCGGCACCAGACGGTTGCCGTCGAGCACCAGCTTGCCGACCGGCGCGCTGTCGATCACCGTGGGCGTGCCAGGGGTGAGGCCAAGGATATCGCCGTCTTCAAGCAAAATCGGGGTCACGCCGAGTTCCTGCGCCAACGCCGCATGGGCCGACAGATGCCGCCATTCGCCATGGGTTGGCACCGAAAAGCGCGGCCGCACCAGTTCGTATAACCGGCGCAGTTCGTCACGTGCCGGATGGCCGGAGACGTGGACATGGGCTTCCTCGTCGGTCACCACCCGCACGCCGCGGCGCACCAGGCTGTCTTGGACCACCCCGATCGCGCGTTCATTGCCGGGAATCATCCGGCTGGAATAGACCACTGTGTCGCCATGGCCGAGTTCGATGCGCGGATGGGTGTCCATCGCCACACGGGACAGGGCGCTGCGATCTTCGCCCTGGCTGCCGGTAATCAGGATCAGCAGATTATCGTCATCGATGTCGTTGGCCTGATCTTCCGACAGGAACGGCGCGATGCCTTTGAGGTAGCCGCAGGTGCGGGCGGCGGCATCGAGATTGCGCAAGGATCGGCCGACCATGGCAACGCTGCGGCCGGCGGCACGGGCGGCAAGCGCCACCGATTCAACCCGCGCCACATTGCTGGCAAAGCACGTTACCGCGACCCGGCCACGCAATCCGCCGATGACCTCGGCGAGGTTGCGGCGCACATCGCCTTCCGACCCGGAATGGCCTTCGACCATGGCGTTGGTCGAGTCGCAAATCATCGCCAACACGCCTTCATCGCCGAGCGCACGCAAAGCGGCTTCGTCCGATTGCGGGCCGACCATTGGATTGGGATCGAGCTTGAAATCGCCAGTATGCAACACCGTGCCGGCATCGGTGCGGATCACCAGGGCTTGCGATTCCGGCACCGAATGCGCCATGCGGATGAATTGCAGGCGGAACGGCTTGAGGGTGAAGCTGCCGCCGGCCGGCACGGTGTGCACTGGCACCTTGCTGAGCAGGCCCGCCTCGGCGAGCTTGCGGCGCAGCACGGTCGCGGCAAACGGGGTTGCGTACACCGGGCACTGCAATTGCGGCCATAGATGC
Organism: Acetobacteraceae bacterium; assembly: GCA_025352995.1. GTDB lineage: Bacteria > Pseudomonadota > Alphaproteobacteria > Acetobacterales > Acetobacteraceae > CAITOL01. The sequence continues at coordinate 1,262 of JANXRN010000454.1, read as the reverse complement.
GCGACCGCGCCGATATGGTCTTCATGCGCGTGGGTGATCACCAGCCCGACCAGGTTTTCACGCCGTTCGGCGATGAAGGCCGGATCGGGCATCATGATTTCGACCTCGGGGTGCGCCGCACCACCGAAACCGATGCCGCAATCGACCGCCAGCCAGCGGCCGCCGAAGCGGTAAAGGTTCAAATTCATCCCAATCTCGCCGGTCCCACCCAGCGGCAGGAAGGCAAAATCACTCGTCGAGGCGTCCATTTATATCTTCAATTCCCAATTCGGCGCGGCATATGGCCGGGCATTCAGCGTCTAGTCATGTTCGTGGTCCGGCAATCTCGTCCGTTCGCGCGACAGCACCGGTGCCGGGTTGCGCGCCGCCAGCAGGCGGAGACCGTCCAGCGTTAGATCAGGGTCGATTGTCTCGATAACAGTGGTGCCTTCAGCGAGCAGCGAGGCCAAGCCGCCAGTAGCCACCACCTTCAACCCGCCCCCATACTCGCTTTGAATGCGCGCGACCAGCCCTTCCACCATCCCGACATAGCCCCAGTAAATCCCCGATTGCATGGCTGGCACCGTGGATCGGCCGATCACCGATTGCGGGCGGCCAATGCCGATGCGCGGCAGGCGGGCGGCCGCGCGGTGCAGCGCCTCAATCGACAAATTGATCCCCGGCGCGATCACCCCGCCAAGATAGCCGCCATCGCGATCCACCACATCAAATGTGGTGGCGGTGCCGAAATCGATAATCACCATCGGCCCCCCATATCGCACATGGCCGGCCAGCGTGTTGAGCAAGCGATCGGCGCCGACCTCGTCTGGGTTGTCGATCTTGATCGCAAAGCCCCAGTCGAGCGACGCGCGGGCAACCAAAGGTTCGACATCCAGCCAGTCGCGGCACAGGCGGCGGACGTCGTAGAGGGCGGCGGGCACTACGGTGCCGATCACCGCGCCGGTGATTTGCTCGCGCTTGATGTTGCTGCTGTTGAGCATGGTTTGCAGCCACACCCAATATTCATCCGAGGTGCGCTGCGCGTTGGTCGAAATTCGCCAGATGCCGCGCCACTGATCGCCATCATGCACGGCCATGACGGTGTTGGTGTTCCCGGTATCGACCACCAGCAGCATGGCTAACCTCCGTTCGGGAGCAGGACTTCGCCTGCGGTGAAGTTCCTGATGGTGCCATCAATCGCGAGGCATAGCCCGCCATCATCGCCGAGGCCGGCGAAGTTGCCGGCATAGTCTTGGCCACCGAGCTTGAGCGTCATGGCACTG
>JANXRN010000434.1 GCA_025352995.1 Acetobacteraceae bacterium | reverse complement strand
TTTGACGACCTCCGCACCGGAACCGGCATCGATGGCGATGCTCGCGATCGGGATGGTTGCCCTGCCGATCATCCGCCGCCGTCGCAAGGGCTGAACCTTGCGCTAAGCCCGCCACGCGCGCAGTCTCCCGCGATCAGAATTGCTTGATCCAAGGGAGCGTCCATGTCCGCCAATGACCCGAACCAAGCCGCGATGAACGGCGCGGAAAGCCTTGTCCATACGCTGCTGGCGAGCGGTGTTGACACGTGCTTTGCCAATCCCGGCACCTCGGAAATGCATTTCGTCGCGGCATTGGACCGGGTGCCCGGCATGCGCTGCGTGCTGGGGCTGTTCGAAGGTGTGGTGACCGGGGCGGCGGATGGCTATGCGCGGATTGCCGGCAAGCCTGCGGCAACCTTGCTGCATTGCGGGCCCGGCCTCGGCAACGGTCTGGCCAACCTGCATAACGGCCGCCGCGCCAACACCATGATGGTGAATTGCGTTGGCGATCAGGCGACGTATCATCGCCCGCTCGATGCGCCGCTGACTGCCGATACCGAAGGTCTGGCGCGCAGCGTTTCCGGCTGGGTGCGCACCGCCACCAAGGCCGCCAATGTCGGCGCCGATGCGGCGGTTGCGGTGCAGGCGGCGCAAACCTCCCCCGGGCAGATCGCCACGCTGATCCTGCCGTCCGACACGTGTTGGGACGCGGGCGGGATTGTCGGACTGCCCTTGCCGGTGCCCAAGCCCCCGATCGTGGATGGCCATGTGGTGCGCAATGCGGCCGCTGCGCTGCGCAATGGCAAGAAGACCCTGATGCTGCTCGGCAATGGCGCGCTGCGCGCCGGGCCGCTGGCGGACGCGACAAGGATTGCCGCCGCCCATGGCGCGATGCTGCTGGCGCAAGGATCGAACGGGCGCATCGAACGCGGGGCTGGCCGCCATCAGATCGGGCGCATCCCTTATCCAGTCGATCAGGCGGTCGAACTGCTGAAAGATATCGAACAGATCATCCTGATCGGCGCGATCAAGCCGGTGATCTTCTTCGCCTATCCCAATAAGCCCGGCACCCCGGTGCCCCCGAATGCGGTGGTGCATATCCTGACCCGCCCGGACCACGACCAGGCGCAAGCGTTGGCAGCCCTCGCCGAAGAACTCGGCCAGCCCAAGGCCATCGCGGTGCCAGGCTACGAAGGCGGGGAAGTTGGCCGCGGCAAAATCACCAGCGAGGCCTTCGCGGCATCGTTGGTGGCGCTGCTGCCGGAAAACGCCATCGTCGCCGATGAAAGCGTGACCTTTGGCCGCTCGATCTGGCCGATCACCATGAAAGCCCGCGCGCATGACTGGCTCGCCGTCACCGGCGGCGCCATCGGCGGCGGCATTCCGTTGGCAACCGGCTGCGCGGTGGCCGCCCCCGATCGGCGGGTGGTCAACCTCGAAGCCGATGGGTCGTCGATGTACACCATCCAGGGCCTGTGGACCCAGGCGCGTGAGAAGCTTGATGTTACCACAGTGATCTTCTCCAACCGGAAATATCAGATTCTGCTCGGCGAACTGGCCAATGTCGGCGCCAATCCGGGGCGCACGGCGCTCGATATGATGGATTTGGGCAATCCTGACATGGATTTCGTCAAGATGGCCAACGGCATGGGGGTCGATGCGGCGCGGGCGGATACGATGGAGCAGTTCAACGATCTGTTTGCGCAGTCGCTGAACCGCAAGGGGCCTTATTTGATTGAGTTGATGACTTAGTGTCTGTCCGGAAAGTCTGCCGGGTCGGCCGTCGGTGCTTTTTGCCCCTGGGAGCGTCGGAAATTTGCTAGGATGTCCCGCATCCTGGCGGCATTTCCTCCTTCCCAGGACCAAAAATCCCTCGCCGGCCCTCCGCCAGCAGACTTTCCGGACAGACACTTAGACGAAGCAAGAAAGGTCTTCTTTTTGTGAACAAAAAGAAGCAAAAAAACTTTCTCACTTTATTGCTGTTGGCTCGGGACTGCAGAGGGATCCGAGCCAACGGCAACAATTGATAAAAAGTCTTTTTGGTTCTTTTTGTTCACAAAAATAACCTCTTTCTTCTAATACTGGTCAAACCTCATGCCCCGTCCGCCCGTCGAAAAATCTCACCATATCAACTTCTGGTACATCACCGCCGCCATGTTCGCGGTGCTGATGTTCCAGAGCCTTTATCAGGCGAGCACCAAGCCGGGGCCAATTCCCTATAGCCGGTTCCAGGCCTTGCTCGTCGGCGACCGCATCGCCGAGATCAATATCAGCGCGAACCTGATCACCGGCACGCTGAAAACCGCTGAGCCAGATGGGTTGAAGGAATTTGTCACCACCAGGGTCGATTCCGATCTGGCCGCAAGTCTCGATAAGCATGGCGTGACCTATACCGGGGTCGTCGCCAGCACCTGGCTGCGCGACGTGCTGTCGTGGATTGTACCGGTCGCGATGTTTGCAGGCATCTGGTTCTTCATGATCCGCGGCATGGGCCAGGGCGGCATTGGCGGCGGGATGATGTCGGTCGGCAAAAGCCGCGCCAAGATTTATGTCGACACTGATACAAAAATCACTTTCGCCGATGTCGCGGGCGTGGACGAAGCCAAGGCCGAGCTAGTCGAGATTGTCAATTTCCTCAAGGATCCGAAATCCTATGGCCGGCTTGGTGGCCGGTCACCGAAAGGTGTGCTGCTGATCGGCCCGCCCGGCACGGGCAAAACCTTGCTGGCGCGCGCGGTGGCGGGGGAAGCCAGCGTGCCGTTCTTTTCCATCACCGGGTCAGAGTTCGTGGAAATGTTCGTCGGCGTGGGTGCCGCCCGGGTGCGCGATCTGTTCACCCAGGCGCGTGAGCACGCGCCGGCGATCATTTTCATCGATGAACTGGACTCGCTCGGGCGCGCACGCGGCAGTAGCGGGTTTTCTGGCGCCAATGACGAGAAGGAACAAACCCTCAATCAGTTGCTGGCGGAATTGGACGGGTTTGACGCCAGCAGCGGCCTGGTGTTGCTGGCGGCGACCAATCGTCCGGAAATCCTTGATCCGGCGTTGCTGCGCGCCGGGCGGTTCGACCGCCAGGTGCTGGTCGATCGGCCGGACCGCGCGGGCCGGGTCCAAATCCTGGCGCTGCATCTGAAGAAAGCCAAGCTTGGCGCCGATGTCGATCCCGAGCAGATCGCGGCTTTGACCCCCGGCTTCACCGGCGCCGACCTAGCCAATCTGGTGAACGAGGCAACCTTGCTGGCCACGCGGCGCAATGCCGACGCGGTGGCGATGGATGATTTCAACAACGCAGTCGAACGGATTGTTGCGGGACTGGAAAAGCGCAACCGGCTGATCAATCCGATGGAACGCCGGATCGTTGCCTATCACGAACTCGGCCACGCCTTTGTCAGTCTGGCGCTGCCGGGCACCGATGTCGTCCACAAAGTTTCGATCATTCCACATGGCGTTGGCGCGCTCGGCTACACCATCCAGCGCCCGACCGAAGATCGCTATCTGATGACCCGGACCGAACTCGACAGCAAAATGGCCGCACTGCTCGGCGGACGGGCGGCGGAAATATTGGTGTTCGAAGATGTTTCCACCGGTGCCTCCGACGATCTCGCCCGGGTGACGGACATCGCGCGCGCGATGGTGCTGCAGTACGGGATGTCGGACGCGCTGGGCAACGTGTCCTACGATCGTGATCGCACCCCGTTCCTGCAAACCGAAATGAAAATGCCGCAGGAACGCAGCTACGGCGATCGCACTGCGGACGCGGTTGATGCAGCGGTGCGTGCGCTGGTCGATACGGCTTTGGCCCGCGCGGTGGCGATCTTGCGGGTCAACCGGGTGCTACTTGATCGGGCGGCAACGTCGTTGTTGGAGACTGAGACTTTGGGTCGGGATGCGATTGAGGTGTTACGAAAAGAGATCGTTAAGGCTTAGTAGTAAGAATCTTTTTTGTTTGAAAACAAAGAAGCAAAAAAACTTTATCTATTGTTGCCGTTGGCTCGGGTCCCGCCGCAGTCCCAAGCCGACGGCAACGAAGTGAGGAAAAGTTTTTTTGGTTCTTTTTGTTCACAAAAAGAACTTCTTGCTTCAAATCTTGCTTAGGACAGGCACCCCCAGCCGCAACTCCTGTTTCCCCCCACCAACCTCAACCTGCATCGCCTCGCCATCAACCAACGTCACCACGACGCCTCCCTGGCTCACCAGCACGCGCACGCAGCGCCGTTGCCAATGCAGCAGGAATTTCAGGCTTTGCCACGATGCCGGCAGATGCGGCTTGATGATCAGCACGCCGTCACCGGTGGCGATGCCAGCAAAGCCCAGCACCACGACCTGCCATAGCCCGCCGAGGGTGGCGATATGCACTCCGCCGGCGCTACCGCCAGCGCCGTCGGACAGGTCGATCTCGGCACTTTCGTGGAAATACCGCAGTGCCAGTTCAGGGTTGCCGAGGCGTGCCGCGACCAGCGCGTGCATGACCCGGCTGAGTGAACTGCCATGGCCGCAGCGTGGCTCGTAATAGGCGAAGTTGGTGGTCTGCACGGCGGGCGAATAATCCTCCGGCAGTAACCCGAGCAGCGCCACCACATCGGCTTGCTTGCTGATTTTTGACTGCTGGACTCGGGTGCGCCCGAGCACGACATCCAACGGCACCTGGCGTTGGGCGTAGGGCGCAAGGTCGATATCTTCGAGCGCGTGAAACCCGGCGAACTGTTCGATCAGGCCGGTTGTCGGATCGCTGCCGGTGACCAGGCTGTCGGCAGCGCTTCGCCAGGCCGCCAGTTCGGCATCATCAATGCCCAGCCGCATCGCCAGCGGTTCCCAATGCAGCAGCCAAGCCTGGCGCAATAGTCCGGCGATTTCGATCCCGCGCAAAATATTCCAGCGCGCCAACTGGTTGGTAAAGGCGTTGTCATCGACGGTTTCGTGATACTCATCCGGGCCGATGACGCCCCGGATGTGGCCGTGCCCATCGGCCTCGAGGGTGATCCGGCTTGCCCAGAAGCGCGCGGTTTCCAGCAGGATTTCTGCGCCCGCAGCGTGCAGAAACCCGTCATCGCCGCTTTGCCGCCAATAATGCCAGACCGCGTAGGCGACGCAGGCGGTGATGTGCTGCTCCTGCTTGCCGGTCAGCACCGCGATCGGTTTGCCATCGGCGCCGTTGATGAAGTCGGGCGTGGTTTCCAGCCCGCTATCGGCCGATTCCCACGGGTACATCGCGCCGCGATAGCCAAGGCCGGCGGCTTTGGCGCGTGCGCCGGCAATGGTGCGATAGCGATACATCAGCAGGCTGCGCGCGGCATCCGGCCAGGCGGCGACGAAGAACGGCAGGGCGTAAATCTCGGTATCCCAGAACACATGCCCGAGATAGCTGTCCCCGGTCAGCCCGCGCGCGCCGATGGAAACATGATCATCGAGCGGATTGGCCGCACTGATCAGATGGTAGATCGCAAAACGCAGCGCCTGCTGGGCTTCTGGATCGCCCTCGATATGAATATCGGCCGCTTCCCAGCGATCGGTCCAGGCGGTTTCGTGGGCTGCCAGAATTTCTTGCCAGCCACGCTCTTGCGCGACCGCGAGGGCTGCCAGCGCCACGGGTCCGGGATCGTCCTGGCGGCGATCGCTGCGGGCGACGGCGGCCAGCCGCCAGAGGAAGATATCTTTGTCCAGCCCGGCCGTGCAGCGCCAGACAAATTGCAGATGATCCTGATGGGACGGGGCAATTTCGGCCCCGGCCACGGTCAGCCCCGCGGCGCCGGCCATCGCCAGCCGCTTGCCGGACTGCCACGTCGCCCAGACGCCAAGATTGGGCGTTAACTGTTCCAGATCGAGGCCCATCAGCGCCTGATCAAAATTCGCTTCGAGCCGCACCGCGACATCGGGGGATTCGATTTGCAGGCGCACCAGTTGCAGCCCGATTGGCCGTTGCGATTGCGACGCGATCCGCAGGGTGGAAATACGGACCACCAGCCCGGCATCGGTGGTCAGCAGAATGTCTTCAATCAGCGCGCCTCGGCGAAAATCGAGGCTGCGACGCTGGCGCACCAAATTCGCCGCGCGTAGCTGCACCGGTGCGTCATTCAGATGGATGTTCACCCGCAGCCAGTCCGCCGCCGGCATCAGCACCGGCACCGGCGGCTCGATATCCGGGGTATCGAACAGACCCGCGATATAGGTGCGCGGCCACGATGTCGCGGCCATGTTGTGGGTCCTGGACAGCCACATCGGGCTGCGTCCGACCGAGCGCGCCGCGCGCACCCCCAACAACCCGTTGCCAACCGCGAAGCGCGCTTCGAGATCGCTTTCGCGCGCCGGATCATTGCCGGTGACATCGAGCCGCCAGGCCGGGTCCGGATTGGTGTCAAACACGCTTGGCATGGTTGGTCCCCTTGATCAGCGCCGACAGCGCGGCTTCGGTCAGTCCATCGAGGTCGGGCAGCACCAGGTCGGCGCCGGCCTGGTGCAACGCAGCCGCGTCATCATGGCGGGCAATGCCGAGGGCGGCCATGCCGGCGGCCGAGGCTGCGATGATCCCGGCGGGCGCATCTTCCACCACCAGGCAGTCGGCTGGATCGCTGCCAGCTTCGGCGGCGGCGAGCAGGAAAATCGCCGGATCGGGCTTGCCGTGCGGCAGATCGCGGCCGCAAATCCGGACGATGAACAGATCGGTGAAGCCGGCCAGCATCGCCTCGGCGTTTTTCGAGGATGACGCGACCGCGAGCCGTGTGCCGGCTGCATGCAACCGGTGCAGCGCGCGCAGTGCATCCGGATAGACGGTGAAGCTGCCCGCCGCGATCAGGTCCTGCATGATCGCCTGCTTGCGCTGGGCGTACTCCGCCGCGCGTGCGGTCGCGTCTGGCATGCCGAGACCGACAAGGGCCGCAACCGCCCCATCGCTGCGCGGCTTGCCGGCGACCGCGCGCTGATAGAACGCGCTGGTGAAGCCGGCCGGATCGGCGAAGCCTGCCAGCGCCGCGCGCCAGGCCTGTTCGTGCGGCGAGTCGAGGATCACACCATCAACGTCGAAAATCACTGTCTGCATAAGCGAGCTTGCCGAACAAGGCCGCGCCGCACATGCTGCGGCCAACCAATCAGAAGGTTCCCGATCATGCCCGATTTTTCCCCAGTCCGATACGGCGTACTCGGCGCCGCCAATATCGCGCGTTCCTTCATCCGCGGCCTTGCTGGATCGTCCCTTGCGACCGTCGCCGCAATTGCCAGCCGCAGCGCCGACAAGGCCGCCGCCTTCGCCGCCGAAATGGGCATTGCCAAGTCGCACGGATCGTACGAAGCGCTGCTCGCCGATCCGGAAATCGATGCGATCTACAACCCGCTGCCCAATGATTTGCATGCCGAGTGGACCATCAAGGCGGCGGCCGCTGGCAAGCATGTGCTGTGCGAAAAGCCGCTTTCGGTGGGCGTGGCCGAAGCGCAGGCGATGTTCGATGCCGGGCGCGCCCATGGCGTGCATGTTGTGGAAGCCTACCCGTACATGTCGCAGCCACAAACTTTGCGGGTGCGCAGCCTGCTGGCCGAAGGCGCGATCGGTAAAATTCAGCTGGTGACAGCGTCGTTCGGCTTCCGCCTGGTCACCGCCGACGGCGCCGCGTTGGGGGATCCGGCCAATATCCGGCTTGACCCGGCGCGCGGCGGCGGCGGACTGCTCGATGCCGGGACTTACGCGATGAGCTTTGTACGCCTGGCGATGGGCGCGCGGCCGCTGCGCGCCATGGCCACCGCGCGCTGGACGCAAAGCGGGGTGGATCAGACCGTTGCCGCGACCATCGAATTCGAAGGCGGTGCAATCGCGCACATGACCAGCAGCATGGCAACGTCCTTCCATCGCCACGCGGTGATCATCGGGGATGGCGGCATTATCGAAACCGGCTTCAGCAACCATGCGCCCGACAGCGGCAAACTGCCCATTCGCATCAAACGCGGCGCGCCCGGGACAATTCCGTTCGAAACCGAAGAACTGCCCGGCGGCGATGGTTTCCGTGCCGAAGGCGAAAGCTTCGCACGGATGGTGCGGCTGGGGGCGGCCGAGTGGAACGGGGCGACGGAGGCGGAATCGCTGGATACGGCGCGGGCGCTGACGGCGATTTTGGCGAGTGCGCGGCTGGATGGGGCTTGGGTTGCGGTTTGAAGGAAGACGTTCTTTTTGTTCACAAAAAGAAGAGCCTCACTTAACTAACCTGCTTACTCCGCCCCGCCCAAAACGGCTCCCGCAAATTGGTCTTGAGAACCTTCCCCGCCCCCGACAATGGCAGCGGCGCCGCGCGGATTTCCACGCTGCGCGGGCATTTGAAGCCGGCGATCTGGGTGCGGCTATGGGCAATCACTTGTTCCGGCGTCAGCGTGCGGCCGGCTTTCGGCACCACCACGGCGTGGACGGTTTCGCCCCATTTATCGTCCGGGATGCCGATTACGGCGACTTCGGACACGCCATCGAGCAGCGAGATCGCGCTTTCGACTTCGGCGGAATAGATGTTTTCGCCACCCGAAATGATCATGTCTTTGAGGCGATCGACGATATAGACGTAGCCGTCCGCATCCATCATGCCGCCATCGGCGCTGTGGTACCAGCCGCCGCGCAGGGCGGCCGCGGTGACGTCGGGCAAGTTCCAGTAGCCGCGCATGATGTTGGGGCCGCGCACCTGGACTTCGCCGACGGTGCCGCGCGGGACTTCATTGTCATTTTCATCGGCGATGCGCACTTCGACCAGCGTGCAGGGCAGGCCGCAGCTTTTGAGGCGGTCGCCGGTGACGGCGATGTGGCGGTCCATGGCGGTGACCAGGGGCGATGCCTCGCTCATGCCGTACACATGTAAAAACTGCACGGTTGGGAAGGCGCGGGTGGCGGCCTGCAACACCGCGTCCGGCATCGGCGATGCGCCGTAGGGGACGACGCGCAGGGTGGAGACATCATAGTCGCCAACGGTTGGGAAGTTTGCCAGCGCATTGATCATGGTCGGCACCAGCAAGGTGTTGGTAACCTTGTTGCGGGCGATTTCGCCGAGCAGTTCGGCCGGGTCGAAGCGCGAAACGAACACATGGGTGCCGCCGACGACGGTGATGGCAAAGGTGGAGGCGCCGTCGGCGAGGTGGAACATCGGGGCGGCGTGGATATAGATACTGTCATGCTGGTAGCCGACCGCGGGGCCCATCATGGCGGCGTTGCTGACCAGATTATCGTGCGTGAGCATCACGCCCTTGGACCGGCCGGTGGTGCCGCCGGTGTAGAAAATCCCGGCCACATCATGCCCGCCGGCGGGACTGTCGGTGACGAACGGTTCGGCGAGCAAACTTTCATAGCCCAGCATGCCGGCAGGTGTTGGGCCGTCGCCTATGTAGATCACCTGCCGAACGCCGCCCATTTGCGTCAACTGCGCGGGCATGGTGGCAAATGCGTCATCGACCAGCAGCAGCATCGCGCCGCTGTCTTCGAGGATGAAGTCAATTTCTGGCGGGGCGAGGCGGGTGTTAAGCGGCACGATGATGCCGCCGGCCATCGGCACGGCGTACATCGCTTCAAAGTAGCGGTCGCTGTTGAGCGCGAGGATGGCGGCGCGATCGCCAGTGCCAAGGCCAAGCGCTGCCAGGCCACCGGCAATGCGGCTGACCCGATCGGCGGTTTCCGACCAGGTGCGGCGTCGGTCGCGAAAGATGGTCGAAACACCGTGCGGATGGATGGTGGCAGCGCGTCGTAAGCCTTGCGTAAGGAACATTTGGACCCTTCCCGGCCTTTCGTAGGGCGGATAAGCGCTTGCGCCATCCGCCAACCTTGATGCGTGCACTGCGCGTGGCGGATGGCGCAAGAGCTTATCCGCCCTACGATTTTTTCTAATTAATCACGTTGTTCGGGCGATTTCTATAGGAACCCGATACTGAACCACGCCACCGCCGCGTCGGGGGATACAAGCCCGATGGCGCAAGGAACATCTTGACCCTTCCCAGCCTTTCGTAGGGCGGATAAGCCCTTGCGCCATCCGCCAACCTTGATGCGTGCACTGCGCGTGGCGGATGGCGCAAGGGC
>JANXRN010000389.1 GCA_025352995.1 Acetobacteraceae bacterium | reverse complement strand
CGGCGCGATGTGCAGCAGCTTTTCCGCGCGCTTGGAAGCCGCCTTGGCGCTGGCGGATTGCGCGAACTGACGCTCACCACCAACGGCACCACCCTTGCGCAACACGCGGGCATGCTGGCGGCGTCGGGTGTCAGAAGGGTCAATGTCAGCCTCGATACGCTCGATCCGGCGAAATTCGCCGCCATCACACGGCGCGGCAAGATCGAGAAAACCTTGGACGGCATCTTCGCCGCCAAAGCCGCGGGCCTCGCGGTCAAGATCAACGCGGTGGCGCTCAAGGGCTTCAACGAAGACGAAATCAGCCCGATGCTGGCCTGGTGCGGCGAACACGGCTTTGATCTCTGCCTGATCGAAACCATGCCGATGGGCGCGATCGACGAAGACCGCACCGACCAGTATCTGCCGCTCTCGATCGTCCGCTCCCGCTTGCGCAAAAACTGGACCTTGGACGACACCGATTACCGCACTGGCGGGCCGGCGCGCTATTACAACGTCGCCGAAACCGGGCAGCGCGTCGGGTTCATCACGCCGATGACGCATAATTTCTGCGAAAGCTGCAACCGGGTGCGGCTGACTTGCACCGGCACGCTTTATATGTGCCTCGGTCAGGATGATGCCGCCGATTTCCGTGGCCTGCTGCGCGACGGGATTGATGATGCCGGGTTGGATGACGCCATCCGCGCCGCCATTGCCCGCAAGCCCCGCGGCCATGATTTCATCATCGACCGCGACCATCAGGGGCCAGCGGTGGTCCGCCATATGAGCGTGACGGGCGGCTGATGGTCCGGGCGCGGCCATGGACATGACGCGATGCCAGCGCCACCCGTAAAGCGCGGTGGTCGGTTGCCGAAAGCCCACCCGCCCCACCAAACTTTCACCGACGATCCCGATCTTCATCTTCTGGCAGATGGCACGCGCGTGGAGCCGCGGGCAAAGGCCGCCGGCCGCTGGTGCTTCGACATCCCCGCCGGCACGTCGCGGTTATGGCTGATGTCGCGTGCCGCCCGCCCGGCCGTAGTCGGTCTGAATGACGATCAGCGCCTGCTGGGAATATGCGTCTATGCAATCGAGGTGCAGAGCCAAACCGCGACCATAAGCCTGCGACCGGACAGTCCGGCGTTGGGTGAGGGGTTTCATCCCGCCGAGCAAAGTGACGGTATTGCGCTGCGCTGGACCAACGGTTCATCCGAACTGCCCGGTTTTCTGTGCGCGGACGATAATGTGGCGGTCCTGGTGATAAGTGGCGACGCATTGCTACGCTATCACCGTCTGCCCCCCGCGCAGGCCCCGCTGCTGGGCGACGCCTTCGAAAATCTCGGTAGCAACTGCGATTTTGCCTTGTTCCAGCGCCATCTTGGCCAGTCCGGCGCGATGAGCCTGCTGCGTTGGGCAAACATTACCTATCTCGATCTTATCGACGGGCTCGAAAATCGCTTTGAGGGGGTGGGCGATCCGGCCGAAACCGTGCTGATCGATGATAGCGATTACCGCTTGCAAACCCGCTATTTCCGCCTGCACACCTTCATCGCGGTGACGCAAGGCGGGGACCGGGCGGAAATCCTGCGGACCGGCTGCGCCACCTTGCGGCTGTTGCGGCGCAAGCTGCTGCACGACATTTCAACCGCCCGGCGCATTTTTGTCTTCCGCAGTCCCGATCCAAGTTTCGATCATGCCGCGATGCGGCACCTGGCGCGCGCGCTTTCAGCGATTGGTCCGGCACGCTTGCTTTGCGTCGGATTGCGCGACACCAGCGAGGCAACCGATCGGGTCATCCGCCTGCAGGCTGGGCTTTATGCGGGCTATTTGCGCCAGTTCGTCGGTGCCGAGGGTCCGTTCGATGAATGGCGGAATGTCTGTGCCCAGACCTTGGCTTTGGCGACGCCCGATGCTGGAATGTCAGGATGGGGAACGATTTGAACCAGGCAGGCGTTCTTGCCGCTTTTGCCGCGATGCTGGCGCAGATTTGCGAGCAGGCGCGGCTTGATCTGCGGCTTGATACGGTGCTCATCGATATTCCCGGCATTGACAGTCTGCGGCTGCTCCAGGCGATTGCGCTGCTGGAGGAACGCTGCATGGTCGAAATCATGATCCCGACGCTCGAAAGTCTGCACCAGGTCGGCGATGTCGTGGATGCGATTTTGCAGGCCCGCCGATGCGCGTAGCCGACCCGCTGGCGAACCTGGTCTGGGGGTTGCCCGGCGTCCCGATTGCGCCGGAGCCGCCGGGGATTGCGGCGCGCTGCGGCCTCCATCCTTTAGTGCTTCTCCGCCAGGCGGCGGCTGTTGCGCCAGAGGCATGGGCGCTGGTCGGTCGCGACGGGCGGATGAGTTTCGGGCAGATGATGCAGCTGGTGGAAAGCGTGGCGGGACGGGTCGCGGTCATGGTGCCGTCAGATCAGGCGGTGGCCTGTTTGCTGCCGCGCAACCCGCAAGGTATTGCGACGTTGCTGGGATGTCTGGTGTCGGGCCGCGCCTGCGTGGTGCTGGACCCATCGGACCCGCCTGGGCGGATCGCCGGATTGCTGGGAGACGCAGCACCGGCGCTGGTTGTCCATGGCAGCGACGCGGTGGCAAACTGGCCGTTCCCGGTGCTTTGTCTTGAGCAATTCGTCGCCGACGAACACTGTGTCGCGCCATCCGAGCCTGAATGGAACCCGGACGCGCTCATGGCGATCCATTTCACTTCCGGCAGCACCGGGCGACCCAAGGGCATCGCCCTGTCGGGCCGATCGGTGATGTATCGCAGCCTGCATCAGCGCCATACGCTGACGCTCGACCGCAATGACCGGGTGATAGCCAATTCCTTGCCGACCACCAGTGCCGGGCTTGCGTTGCTGCTGGCAGCGCTGATTGCCGGCGCGCGGGTGGTGCTGGCGCATTTTGGCCGCGAGGGTACCAATGGCTTCCTGGCGATGATGCGGGACGAGGCGGTGACCTGCCTGATCATCCCGCCACCTTTGATGCGGGTTCTCGCCGGCCTTGCGCGCGCCAGGGAAAGCTTCGCCAGCCTGAGGCTGGTGCGCACCGGTGCTGCGTTGTTGCCCACCGCCGATGTTGCGGCATGGCGCGCAATTCTGCCGGCGCACTGCCCGATCATTCACGGCTACGCGTCGACCGAGGCCCTGGTCATAGCGGTCGGGCCGGTGGCCGATCCTGTTCCGACCACCGAACCCGTAGCAGCGTCGGGGGTTCTGCAACCTGGATATGATCATGCCGTGGTTGACGAAAATCTTGCGCCGGTTGCAGCGTTTGCCGCCGGCGAGCTGATCGTCCGCAGCCGCTACCTCGCCAGCGGGGATTGGCGGGCCGGGCGGCTTGTCCCCGGGGCGATGGTGCCGGCGGCTGGGCATCCCGGCATGCGCGTCTTTCGAACCGGAGACATTGTACGGATTGCCCAGGATGGCGTTTTGCGGATGCTTGGCCGGGTGGACAGCCAGGTCAAGATCAATGGCGTGCGGCTGGAATTGTCGGAGATTGAAGCGTTGCTCAAGGACCATCCTGGCGTCACCGATGCGGCGGTTCTGCCGCTGCACACGGCGTCCGGCGTTCGCCTTGTCGGTTTTGTCGAAGGCCCGGGCCTCGATACGGCCAATCTCGCTGTGGCGCTGCGCCGGGCAATCGCTGATCGACTGCCAGGCGTCGCCCGTCTGTCGGACCTGCAGTTCCTGGACCGTTTCCCGCGGCTGCCGATCGGGAAAATTGATACCCAGGCACTGCTCGCGCGCGCGGGTCACGGCTAGATCATCATTCGTTCAAACGGCTTCGTTTGAGCGAATAAAGATGATCGAAAACAAAATACTAGAGCGTGACTGCCGGGTCAGACACCACGGATCACGCTCTAGTGTCCTGCCCCGAAATTCGTCAATCTATCGGATAGAGCTGATCGTGAAAACATGACTCTTGCGCGTTGTCGCTGATCCAACCTGAACGGATAACGCGCCAGCCCGCCAGATTCTCCGGACAGACGCTGAATTGGATATCGACAGCGCGGCAAAAGCGCGCAAGCATTGTTGCGCCGCAAAAGGAGTGGGGAAAATGCCCAGCCACCTCGAAAAAATCGCCACCTTCCGCGCCCTGCACGCGGGGCCGGGCGCCTTCATCATTGCCAACCCGTTCGATGCCGGGTCCGCCCGCCTGCTCGCCGGGCTTGGCGCCAAGGCGCTGGCCACGTCGAGCGGTGGCTTCGCCGGCACGCTCGGGCGCCGCGACGGACGGGTCAGCCGTGATGAGGCGCTGGCCCATGCGCGGCAAGTGGTTGATGCGGTTGATATCCCGGTTGCCGCTGACCTCGAAAACGGCTTTGGCCACGCCCCGGATTTTGCCGCCGAAACCGTGACTTTGGCGTCCGGCACCGGCCTGGCCGGCTGTTCGATCGAAGATGCGACCGGCATGGCCGACCAGCCGCTCTATGATTTTGATACTGCCGTCGCCCGGGTTACGGCGTCCGTCGCGGCGGCCAAGGCTTTGGGCAACGGGTTCGTGCTGACCGCGCGCACCGAGAATTTCCTGCGCGGCAACCCCGACCTCGCCGATACCATCCGCCGCCTGCAAGCCTTTGCCGCGGCTGGCGCCGATGTGCTGATGGCGCCCGGCTTGCCCGACCTTGCGGCAGTGCGCGCGGTGTGTGCGGCGCTCGACAAGCCGGTGAATTTCATGGTCGGCATCCCTGGCAAATCCTTCAGCCACGCCGAGCTTGAAGCGGCCGGCGTCCGCCGCATCAGCCTCGCCACCTCGCTCTGGCGCGCCGCCATGGCGGCAACTGCGCGGGCGGCGACCGAAGCGCTTGAACACGGCACATTCGGCTATCTTGCCACCAACGCGCTGACCCCCGACCTCGGGACCTACATGCGGGCCTGAAGCCGTGCCCATAAAGCCGGATCGGTGAAGTCGCGCACCACCAAGCTTGCCCCCACCGCCAGCAACGCGCTGGCCTCTAGCGCGACTTGCAGCCCGACGCTTTCGATCCCGGCGGCCACGCAGGCGCGCATGCCGGACAGCGAATCCTCAAACGCCATCGCGTCCGCTGCGCTGGCGCCAAGCCGTTGCAGCCCGGTGAGGTATGGCAGCGGGTCAGGCTTGCCGCGCGCCAGTTCCTCCCCGATCACCAGCACTGGAAACCGTTCCAACCAGCCCAGCCCGCGCAGCATGGTTTCGGCATTGGCGCGCGGCGCGTTGGTGACCACCGCTTTCGGCACGCGGTGCGCATCCGCCCAATCCAGCAGATCGCCCAGGCCTGGTGTCGGGTGGAGCCGCCCGAGCATGGCGCGGAACGCCGCTTCCTTGCCGTCCGACAGCGCATCGCGCGCGGCGATGCTAAGCTCGGGGAAAACCGCCGCGCTGCAGGTCGGGTTGTCGAACCCCATGATCCGGCTGCGATAAAACGCCGTATCGATCTGCTTGCCATAGGGTGCGGCCATCGCGTTCCACGCCGCGATATGCAGCGGATCGGTATCGACCATGGTGCCGTCGAGGTCGAATAGCAGCGCAAGTGGCATTGGCGATTCTCCTGAACACCATGGTAGCATCCGTCCGAATGCCTTCCAACCAGGAGCCCACCATGCGCCTCGGCTACGTCATCATTCATGTGCCCGACGTGCCGGCTGCGTTGGCGTTCTACGAGCGCGCTTTCGGTTTTGAGCGGCGCTTCGTCGCGCCCGGCGACCAATATGGTGAGCTGCAAACCGGCGGCACCGCACTCGCCTTCGCCGCCGAAGCGCTGATTGCCCAGTATGACCTTGGCGTCCGCGCCAACCGTGCTGATCAGGCGCCGGCCGGGGTGGAAATCGGCCTGGTGACTGACGATGTCGCTGCCGCCTACGCCAAGGCAGTTGCCGAAGGCGCAAGCCCCGCCAAGCCGCCGGCCGAAAAACCCTGGGGCCAGACGGTTGCCTATGTCCGCGACCTGAACGGGTTCCTGGTTGAAATTTGCTCGCCGATCGGAGCATGAACCACTACGCCTGCGCCATCTTGTTCGATGGCTATCGGATATTGCTCGGCAAACGCGCCCCGCACCGACGCGCCTACGCCAATCGCTGGGATGTGATTGGCGGCATGGTCGAGGCCGGCGAAACCATCCCGGAGGCTTTGGCGCGCGAAATGGGCGAGGAAATCGGCGTCACCCCGACCCATTCCGCCGCGCTCACATCGCTGGTCGATAATTCCCCCGAAGCCCGCGGCGGCGCGACCTACCATTTCTTCGTCGTCACCGGCTGGACGGGCGGGGCGCCGCGGATGGAAAATGATGAGCACAGCGAACTCGCCTGGTTCACCACCGATGAAGCTTGTGCCTTGCCGGACCTGGCGATCGTGGCGTATCGCAAATTGTTCCGCCGGGTGCGCTTTGACTGGCACAGCGCCTTCATCAGCCGTGCCTCCCCGATCACCGCGACCTATCGCATGACCCAGAATGTGCGCCGGTTTTTCCGCGCCCAGTGCGGTGATGATTTCAAGTTTGACGTTCGGTTCATGGCCTGGATGCTGGCAAGCGTCGGCAAAACCATGGGCGACGCCGCCGACGAATGGACACGCACACGGGGAACCCCATCATGATCACCCTCACCCAGGCCACCGCGCCGACCGACGCGGTGCGCGCCCTGATCGGCGAACTCGATGCGATCCTGTCCGCCGAATACCCGCCTGAACAGCGCTTCGGCCTGGCGCTCGATGCGATTTTCACCCCGCATATAAGCTTCTTCGTCGCCGAGCTTGATGGCGCGCCCGTTGGCTGTGGCGGCGTGGCGTTGTTTGCCGACTTTGCCGAGGTCAAGCGCATGTATGTCCGCGACAGCGCGCGCGGCCACGGCGTGGCCCAGGCGATCCTGGCGCGTTTGGAAGCCGAGACAGTTGCGGCCGGCCTTGCCGTGCTGCGGCTCGAAACCGGCATCGCCCAACGTGCCGCGATCCGCTTGTATGAACGCGCCGGCTTCACGATTTGCGGCGCGTTCGGCGACTACCTGGCCAAACCCGCAAACGCCCTAACCACCAGCATATTCTACGAAAAGCTGCTTGCTTCGTAGGGTGCAGTTCTGCTCGGAACTGCACCGTCCATCCGGCGCAGGGACGGTGGAACTCATCCCCTCAATACATCCGCCAGCGAAACCGTCGCGCTCCCCCGCGCCACTGGCCTGGGCTGGCTCGGCGCCGGCGCCCAGGCGGTCAGCATCGCCAGCCGCAAGGTCGCGCGCACCCGCCCACCGTCCGTCGGCAACCCCGCGAGCGCCATCGGGAACAAATCCCGCGGCGGCGTCCGCCGATCACGCAACCGCACCGCGTTGGTTTCCCCCGCCGCGCGCAAATCGCGCAGCAGCGCGAACCGGTCGGCATACATCAGCCCGATTTCGTCCAGATCGGCGACCGGCAGCGCAAACCCGGCGCGTTGCAGCAGCCCGGCGCAATCGGGCAGATCGGGGAAGGGGGACACGCGCGGCGCTGCCCCGCCGGTCAACGCGGCCTCGGCTTCGGTCAACGCGGTGCGCAATTCGGCCAGCGTGCCAAGCGCTGGGATGCTCGCCAAAAACAGCCCGTCGGGCTTCAGCGCCCGCCGCAACTGGATCAGCGCGCCCGGCAGATCATTCACCCAATGCAGCGACAAATTTGCCACCACCAGATCGAAGCTTCCCGGCGCGAAGGGCAGAAATTCCTCATCCGCCGCCACCCCGCCGGGCTGCAACCCGGCCATCGCCGGCGATAGATCGCAACTCACCACCCGCATCCCGCGCGCCGCCAGCAACGGCGCCACCACGCCCCGCCCGCCAACATCCAGCGCCACGGAAAAATCGCGCTTGATGTCGTCCAGCCGATCGAGCAACCGGTCCGCCACTTCGCCCAGCACGTCAGCCACCGCGCCGACGGTCGTCGCCGCGCGATCGCGATGGCGGCGCACGGCAATCCGGTCAAACACCCTCATTTCATCAGACATGGCGCAGATGTGCGCTGCCCGTGCCGATCTGCCAACCCCGTTTGCCGCCTGCCCGTCGCAGTTCTATGGTCCGCGGCAACGCCGAACCAAGGACCACGCCATGAACCGGATTGATGCCCCCACCCTGCGCGGCTGGATTGAAGATGGGCAGGAACTCGCGCTGCTCGATGCACGCGAAGAAGGCGAGTTCGGCGCGTCCCATCTTTTCTGGGCGGTGCCATGCCCGCTGTCGCGCGCCGAAGCCCGCGCCCGCGCCCTGCTGCCCAACCTTGGCACCCGTATCGCCATCACCGATGACGGGCGGGGCGTTGCCGAAAAACTCGGCGCCTATCTGGAATCAATCGGCGCCAGCAATGTCAGCATCCTCGATGGCGGCACCAAGGCGTGGGACGCCGCCGGCTACGTGCTGTTCTCCGGCGTCAACGTGCCGTCCAAGGCGTTTGGCGAGTGGATCGAGCATCATTTTGGCACCGAGAGCGTCGATGCCCCCGAACTTGCCGACTGGCTCGCCGATGGCCGTGACATGGTGGTGCTCGATAGCCGCACCATCGAAGAATATCGCCGCATGTCGATCCCGCGCGGCGTGTCGGTGCCCGGCGGTGAACTCGCCTACCGGATCGGCGATCTGGTGCCGAACCCGGATACGTTAATCGTGGTCAACTGCGCCGGCCGTACCCGATCAATCCTGGGTGCCGAAAGCCTGCGTCAGGCTGGCGTTCCCAACAAAGTCGTCGCACTCCGCAACGGCACCATGGGCTGGGAACTCGCCGGCCTCATTTGCGATCGCGGCCAGCCTGCGACCTTCCAGCCCGGGCAGCCGGCATCGTTGGAGCTTGCCCGCCAGCGCGCCGAAGCCTTTGCCGCCCGCAGCCAGGTGCAAGAAATCGACGCCGCCACCCTTGTCGCTTATCAGGCCGACCCGAGCCGCACCACCTATGTGCTCGATGTGCGGGACCCGGTGGAATTCGCCACTGGCAGCCGCGCCGATGCCGTTTCCGCCCCCGGCGGACAGTTGGTGCAGGCGACCGATACTTGGATTGGCGTGCGCGGCGCCCGCATCGTGCTGATCGATGATGACGGCGTGCGCGCAAGGATGAGCGCGGCATGGTTGCGCCAGATGGGCCATCAGGATGCCGTGGTGCTGCGCGACGGCCTAGCCGGGGCGACCACCGGCAAGACCATCACTGTGTCCGAACCCCGGGCATCGGTGCCGACAATTTCGGTTGCCGGTCTCGCAGGATTGAAATGCGTTGTGATCGATCTCGCCCGCAGCATCGATTATCGCGACGGCCACATCCAAGGCGCGCTGTGGGGCATTCGCACCCGCCTGTCCGAATTGCGCCTCGGGCGCGCGCCGCTGGCTGTCATCACGTCGCCCGACGGCGCGGCGGCGCGGCTTGCGGTCGCCGAGTTGCAAGCCCGCACCCATATGCCGGTCATGGCGCTTGAAGGCGGCACCGCCGCCTGGCGCGCAGCCGGTCTGCCGATGGCGGCTGACCGCAACGTGCCGCCCGATCACGCCTGCGTCGATTTCTACTTGCGCCCCTATGATCGCAACTCCGGCGTCGAGGACGCAATGAAGGCGTACTTGTCCTGGGAAATCGACCTGGTGCACGAAATCGAGCGTGACGGCACCGTCCGCTTCGGCGTGTAGAGCGGAATGCGCTCGCTGGCGCTCACTTGTCCCGCTCTACATCTTGGTTTGAGCGGGCGATTCACGCTTTTGGCGAAGCCGCCAAAAGCGATCGCGCGCTAGATGCGCCGTCGGGCCGCAAGCTTCACCCGCCACGCCGCGCAGCTGGTGCTTGACCTGCTGTTGCCGCCGCAATGCCTGACCTGCGAAGCCGGCGTCGAAACCCAGGGCCAGTTCTGCGGACGGTGCTTCAAGGCGACGAGCTTCATTTCCACCCCGTGCTGCCGGTCCTGCGGCCTGCCCTTCACCCATTTCGGCCAGGCCGGCACCGACCAGATCTGCCTGACCTGCATCGGCAATCCGCCGCCCTGGGGCGAAGCGCGTGCGGCGATGAGCTATGACGACCAGGCCAAAAAAATCCTGCTGCCCTTCAAGCACGCTGATCGGCAGGAACATGCATCGCCACTCGCCGCGATGATGGCCCGCGCCGGACCAACCCTGCTGGCCCGCGCCGACATCATCGTGCCCGTGCCGCTGCATCGCGCCCGGCTGCGCGAACGCCATTATAATCAGGCGGCGCTACTGGCCCAGGCGCTCGCCAAACATCGCAGCACCCGCGCCATGCCCGACGTGCTGATCCGCGCCCGCCCGACGCCGCCGCTTGGCAGCCTGACCGCTGCCGCCCGCGCCGAAATCGTCGCCGATGCCTTCGCCGTCCGCCCGCACCGCCTTGGCGCCATCAACGGCCAGCGGATTTTGCTGGTCGATGACGTGATGACCTCCGGCGCCACCGCCCGCGCCTGCACCGAAGTGCTGCTCGATGCCGGCGCCGCCGCGGTCGATGTGCTCGTCGCCGCCCGCGTGCCAGACCCGCGCGGCACCTGACAGGCTTGAACCCGACCGGCGGCCTGACCTATGTGCTGATGCGAAGGAGTGCCCAGATGGCCAAAATCGAAATCTATACCCAGGACTGGTGCGGCTTTTGCGCCCGCGCAGTGAATTTGCTGACTGCCAAAGGCGTCGCCTTCATCGAAATTCCTGCACCGCACGGCAGCGCCGAACGTGCGGAAGCCACCACACGGTCCGGCGGCGGCACCACCATGCCGCAGATTTTCATCGATGGCGCCCATATTGGTGGCAGTGATGATCTGATGGCTTTGGAGCGGGCTGGGAAGTTGGACAGCCTAATAGCGTAAGCCAAGGAAGGTCTTCTTTTTGTGAACAAAAAGAAGCAAAAAAACTTTCCTACTTTGGTTCGGAGTGCGCACGAACAGCGGTGCGCCAGTGTCAAAAAGTTTTTTTGGTTCTTTTTGTTCACAAAAAGAACTGCTTTCTTGAGGATTTCTTCCTGATGCCTTCCAGCGACTTCCTACGCGAAGCCACCGACCGCGGCTTCGTCTTCCAATGCACCGACCTGGACGGGCTAGACGCCGCCTGCCGCGCCGGCAGCATCGCCGGCTATATCGGCTACGACCTTACCGCCGACAGCCTCCATGTCGGCCACATGGTGCAGATCATGCTGCTGCGCCTGCTGCAGCGCCATGGCCACAAGCCGGTGGCGCTGATGGGCGGCGGCACCAGCAAGATCGGCGACCCGAGCTTCCGCGAAGAAGCCCGCCAATTGCTGACCGATGCGCAACTGGCGGTGAACCAGGCTGGCATCGTGCGCAATATTTCCCCCTTCCTGCGTTTTGGCGACGGCTCGTCTGACGCCATCATGCCGAACAATGCCGATTGGCTGGACAAGCTCGGCTACATCGAATTGCTGCGCGAAATCGGCCCGCATTTTTCCATCAACCGCATGTTGGCGTTCGATAGCGTGAAGTCCCGGCTTGATCGTGAACAGGGGCTGACCTTCCTCGAATTCAACTATTCGATCTTGCAAAGCTATGATTTCCGCGAGTTGAACCGCCGCCATGGTGTGACCTTGCAGATGGGCGGGTCGGATCAGTGGGGCAATATTGTCTCCGGCATCGATCTGGTGCGACGCACCGATAGCAAGCAGGTTTTCGGCCTCACGACCCCGCTGATCGCCACCGCGTCCGGCGCCAAGATGGGCAAGTCCGCGCAAGGGGCAGTGTGGCTGACCGAAGATCGGCTGCCAGTGTTCGATTACTGGCAGTTCTGGCGCAATACCGAAGATGCCGATGTCGGCCGCTTCATGCGCCTGTTCACCGATATTCCACTGCCGGAAATTGCCCGCCTGGAAAAGCTCGGCGGGTCCGACATTAACGAAGCCAAGAAGATCCTGGCGACCGCCGCGACCTCGCTCGCCCACGGTGTGGCCAAGGCGGAAGCCGCCGCCGAGGCGGCGCGCCAGGCGTTCGAAACCGGCGGCAGCGCCGAAAACCTGCCGTTGGTGTCGGTGCCGGTGGCCGATATCGGCAACGGTCTCCCGGTGTTCCGCCTGCTGGTCCTGGCTGGGCTGGTCGCCAGCAATGCGGAGGGCCGCCGCCTGATCAAAGGCGGCGGCGCGCGGGTTGATGATGTGGCGATCAGCGATGAAGCGGCGATCGTGGCGGCCGACGCGCTCGCCCGCGGCATCAAGCTGTCATCGGGCCGGAAGCATCATCGGCTGGTGCGGGCGGGGTAAATCTTGACATTTACGCGAGCCCGTGTACACATAATGCGTCATCAACAGGTGCGCCCATGTCCGACCTTCTCGAAGCTCCTACCGCGCAAATTGGCGTCCGCGAATTTCGTGGCAATCTCGCCGCGATTTTGCGCGCTGCACAGCAGGGTCAGTCATTCCTCGTGATGTCGCACGACGAGGTGTTGGCTGAACTCGGCCCACCCCGTGCGGCTCTGCGCCCCGCCAGGCAGCCCGGCGCGCTGCGCGGCAAAATCCGCATGGCGCCCGATTTCGACACGATGCCCGATGATGTGCTCGCCGCGATGGAGGGGTGAAGCTCCTTCTCGATACCCACGCTTTGTTGTGGTGGCTCGCCGATGATCCCCAGCTTGGGTCGCAGGCCCGAGCGTTGATCGCCGATCCGGGCAATGACGTGTTGGTTAGCAAAGTCTCGCTATGGGAAATCGTGGTGAAGCTGCGCGTCGGCAAGCTTGCCGCCGATATCGGTGAGATCACGGCCGCCATCCAACGTGACAGTTTCACCCTGCTGGACATCGGCATCCCACATTTGCGGGCGCTGTCAGACCTGCCGATGCATCACCGCGATCCGTTCGATCATCTGCTGATTGCCCAGGCGGTGACCGAGGGCGCGATGTTCATGACCGAAGATCGCCATGCGGCGTTGTATCCGGTGCAAATGATCACCTGTTCGGCGACGATCGCAGCAGGTTGATCTTGCCGCCCACCGCCCCGAATGATAGATATCGATCATGCTGATCACCCCCGCGCAAGTCCGAGCTGCCCGCGCTTTGTTGCGTCTTGATCAGGCAACCTTGGCGCGCAATGCCGGGATTTCGGTCATCACGCTGCGCCGGCTGGAAGACCCACATGGTCTGTCGACCGTCGCCCCCACAACAAACGATATTGTGCGCCAGGCTTTGGAAAAAGCCGGGGCCGAATTCATCGATCGTGGCGTAAGACGCCAAGCGCCATCGGCGGAAGAAATTGAGGAAAAAAAGCGCAGAATTGATCAGCTTGTCGCGGACTATGCCGTTCGGATGGCAAATTTTCCGCCGCTGACCGATGACGAGCTGTACGACGAGAACGGTCTTTGACGGGGATTGTCATTGACACATCGGCAATCATTGCAATCCTACATGATGAGCCCGAACGACTGAGGTTTGTTGACGTTATAGTCTCGGCGGGCTCCCGGCTGATGTCGGCGGTGAGCTTACAGGAAGTTTCGATGGTACATGCCGGTCGGAAGGCTACGGATGACGACTGGCGACCGCTGGACGCTGTGCTGGCGGCGTTCGATATCGAAATCGTCGCCCATGACGCATATCTAGCGCGCCTGGCACGCGACGCATTTCTCCGCTTCGGCAAAGGCCGACACCCCGCGAGGCTGAATTTCGGTGATTGTGCCAGCTACGCTTTGGCGCGGGCGCATGACTTGCCGCTGCTGTTCAAAGGAAATGATTTCAGCCAAACCGACATTGCGGTGGCGGATCAGATCGCCCGATAGGCACCATCGACCAGCACCATTTCGGCGATCACAAACGCCGCAACCGCGCCGCGCAGGGCTTCAATCCCTGCGCGGCCCTATTTGGCGCGGACGCGCACGCCATTACTTATAGACGAACGCCCGATCATCGAGGTTGATCTTCGGCAGCTCGTCTTTTTCCGCCCAGTAATCCTGGTTATGCTGCCATTCCGGCTTGTCGCCGCGTTTGGGCAGCAAATGCATGCCGCGCATCAGATAGCCCGGATTGAAATTCTCCGGATCGATCCACGGCAGCAACGGCATATTGCTGTCCTCGGCGCGCAGCGCTGGCACCACGCTTTGCACGCCCTTGACCTTCATATGGTTCAACATATTGCACACGAAATCGGCCACCAGATCGGCGCGCAAGGTCCAGCTCGCCCGGAAATAGCCGAACACCCAGGCCATATTCGGCACCCCGGTGAACATCATCCCGCGATAAGTCACGGTCTCGGCGAAATCCAGCTTCTTGCCGTCGATCACGAACTGAATGTCACCCAGCACGTTCAGATTAAACCCGGTCGCGGTCACGATGATGTCGGCTTCCAACGTCCCGCCCGATTTCAGCTTGATGCCGGTGGCCGTGAAGCATTCGATTTCGTCCGTCACCACTGACGCCTTGCCGCTCGCCACGCCCTGGAACAAATCACCATCGGGAATGAACGCGATGCGCTGGCGCCACGGGCGATAGGGCGGGGTGAAATGCTTATCGACGTCGAAATCGGCGCCGAGATAATGCTTCACCCCGGCAAGCAGGTCCTGCTTGACCTTCTCTGGCTCCTCAAAGCTGCGCTTGGTGAACAGTGCACCTTCATACAGAATCTTGCGGCGGACGATTTCGTGGATCCAGGTTTCATCGACCTGCAAGCGGCGCAGTTCATCGGCAATTTCGATCGCGTTCTTGCCGGTGCGGAAGAAGGTGGGCGTGCGCTGCAACATCGTCACATGGTCGCATTTGCCGGCGATCGCCGGCACCAGGGTCGCAGCCGTTGCGCCCGATCCGATCACGATGACTTTCTTGCCAGCGTAATCAAGGTCTTCCGGCCAGCTCTGCGGGTGGATAATCTGGCCCTTGAAGTCCGCCATGCCGGCCCATTCCGGGGTGTAGCCTTTTTCGTGGCGATAATAGCCCTGGCACATCCACAGGAAATTGCAGGTGAAGCGTGAAATCGTGCCGTTATCGGACCGTGTCGCCTCGACCGTCCACAGCTTGGTGTCACTCGACCACGACGCATCGGTGATCTTGTGGTGATAGCGCACATGGCTGGCGATATCGTTTTCTTCGATCACCTCGGCCATATAGCGGCGAATTTCGTCGGCGGTCGCGATCGGCGCGCTGGTCCACGGCTTGAACCGGTAGCCGAAGGTGTAAAGATCGCTGTCGGACCGGATGCCGGGATATTTATGCGTCCACCAGGTGCCACCGAAACTGTCCTGGGTTTCCAGGATCACGTAGCTTTTATCCGGGCATTGCTGGTTGAGGTGATAGGCCCCGCCGATCCCAGAGATCCCGGCACCGACGATCAGCACGTCGAAATGCTCGGTCTGAAGTTGGGCGGGTGTATGGGGAAGGATTGCTGCGTCGTTCATGGGTGCGGACTTCTCTGGACGATGATGGACCAAGTTTGCCCTGCATTG
>JANXRN010000352.1 GCA_025352995.1 Acetobacteraceae bacterium | reverse complement strand
GGTCTGCCAGCGCCACCCCCAGCACCGCCATGTCTATCAGCTGATAGATCAGCTTGATGCCGTGGGCGGCGGCCTCGGCCTCATGCAAGGCCGGGCTGAGCGACTGCTGGATATCTGCGCCGATCAGCCCGACGAGAATTTTGTCCTTATCCATCGAAAATCTTGCCCCACCATCGGGCGGCAATACGCGGCAGCACCGGATTGGGCAATTGACGCGCTTGACATCACCGCTTGCCCAGCCGAAGCTGGGGCAACCCACATTCAGGAGGCCGCCATGGACTATCGCCAGGACCATATCCACCTGCGCACCGCCGATCCGACCGCCACCGCCCAATTCTATGTCGACATGTTCGGCGCCAAACCCGCCGGCCAGGTGATGAACGGCGAAGCACTGCGGGTGATGGTCAATCTCGGCGGGTTCCTGATGTTCATCGAACAAGTGCCAGCCGAAACCCCTGCCCCGCCGCCGGCGCCATTTCGTGGCATCGAGCATATCGGCCTGCTGGTGAGCAACATGGACGAAGCGGCCGCTGAGTTGCGCGCCAAGGGGGCGAAGTTTGTGGTGGAGCCGCGGTCGCCGCGGCCGGGGGTGAAGATCGCGTTTATCGAAGGGCCGGATGGGGTGCGGATTGAGATCCTCGAGAAATCTTAAGGAAGAGTCTTCTTTTTGTGAACAAAAAGAAGCAAAAAAACTTTTTATCCATTCCTAGCCGTTGGCGTGCCTCCCCCCGAAGCAGCGAAGCGCCCTGAACCAAAGTGTTAAAGTTTTTTTGCTCCTTTTTTTTTCAAAAAAAGGAGTGCTTTCTTGGCTTTAGTCTTCTCGCAATAGGGTTCAGCGAGAACCTCGGCAGTTACTAAAAAGAACCTGCCACTCGGGGTGGGGTCAGGGCGCTTCAGGTTCCAGAACTGACGGCGGGGTGGGGGGTGGTTTGGGCGCCGGCGGCTTTGGCGGGTCGGGCAGCTTGACGGTGTAATCGACCACAATCCTTGCCTGCGGGCCAGCGATGACCAGCACCTTGGTGCCCACAGTCAGCGGCTTTTCGTCCTGCTGGGTAACGCTGATCAGCTTGTCGTCGGTTTTGCGGACGATATATTCGAACGCGGTGGTGGCGCCGACGATTTTCTCGCTCGATCGGCCGACGACTGACCCGATCAAGCTGCCGCCCAGCGCGCCAAGGGCGCTGGTGGCGCCGCTGCCAGGAAGCTGGGACCCCGCAATGCCGCCAGCCGCCGCACCGGTGATGGCGCCGGTACTGCCATTATCGGTCACGCCCACCGCGCGGGCGCCAATGATGACGCCCTGATCGACGGCATTGGCCTTCTGCACCGCCGCACTATCGTAGCTGTCCGGCGAGTAGCTCGGGCCGCATCCGGCCAGAACCAGACTGCACATCATGGCCAGGGCCGCATTGCGCGCAGGATTGAACGCCATTCCGTCACGCTCCACTGCTGCCCGGCGATAAGTGCCGGGCCGCGCGGGTTGTAGGTCCATCCTGGGGCGGGGTGCAATCGGGGCGAAAATGTCAATTCGTTTAGTTGGTTTAAAGGTGTTCAGTTTTGGATGAGCGCCCGTACCTCATGCAAATCCACCAGCACCGCCACGCATAGGGCGCTGATTTCCGGCGTGGGGATCAGGATATCCGGCACCAGAATCGGCATGGTGCCAGCGGCGTGGGCGCCGCGAATGCCGGTGAAGGCGTCTTCGACCACGATACAGTTGGCGGGCGCCAGGCCGAGATGGCGGGCGGCGAGCAGGAACGGGTCTGGGTGCGGCTTGCCGCGATCGACATCGCTGCTTGTGACGGTAATTTCGAACCGGCTGCGTAGTCCGGACCGGGTCAGGTGAGTTTCTGCGGTGCTTCGGCTGGCGGAGGTTGCCAGCGCGATTTTCAGCCCGCGCGCTTGCAGGTCATCAAGCAATTCATGCACGCCCGGCTTCAGCGGCACGGCTTCGGCGAGCAATTCCTCGCGATAGGCGTGGTATGTCCGGTTGAAGCCGTCGAAATCAATTTCGGGGCCGAGTTGGGCGCCCAGCATGGCGTTGCTTTCAACGCCGGGCACGCCGATCAGCGAATGCCAGAATGCGTCGGTGATCGTGCAGCCAAACTCGGCGGCGGTTCGGCGTTGGGCAATGTCGTAGATTTGCTCGGTGTCATGCAGGGTGCCGTCCATGTCGAAAATAACGGCGTGCAATGGGTTGGGGAGACGCATTCAGGGCGGCCCTTTGCTGGCAAAAAGCGATACGGCACCGCGGCAGATTGTGCCAGACCATGGGGGAGGCCGCAATGTGCCATCACCGCTGGCCGAATGCAGACCGACACGCGATACAAGCCCGGCGCGTCACCGTTTTTGAAGTTGAGGAAGAATGGCTTTGATCGCAGCGACAAACGCTTGCGCGCGTTCAACCGCCCACGCCGCTTTATCCAGGCCGACGGGATCGCCGCTATAGTCCGCCAATTCGCGCAGATTCTGCACCTTGTTAAGATCGCTGCCATGCTCGGCCGCGATATGATCGCCGCGCACAAGATATTCCCCAAATTTGCCCACCAGGCCGTTATGGGTCTTGATCGGCTTGCTGATTTCCTCAATTCCAAGCGCGAACAATGCGGCGTGCGCTGCATCGAACATGGCGTAATAGGCACGACTGCACGCGCCATCGGAATCTTGCGATTGCAAGAGCACGCGCGCACCGGCCAGCGCGGTTTCCGCCTTCGAAATATAGGTTTCTGGCGCTGGCGTGGTGCTCACAAGCGGACACCCTCACGCAAGATGTTGTTGATCAAAGCGGGGTTGCTGAACGTTTCCGGCCGCGCGATTTCATCGGGCCACAATGGCAAGGCTTGCACCATCACGCCGGTTTCCATCATCACATGAAAGGCGATGCCAGCCATATCCATCGACACAGCAGCACGGTCGCCGTGTTCACCATCGAGGATGACCGCAATATCAGCGTCGCTGTCTGGTGTGTGTGTGCCGCTTGCGCGGCTGCCGAACAAAATAGCGTCTCGCACGCGATAATGTCCGCCAAGATGGCGCAGGAATGACCGCGCCGCGCGCTCGGTCTCCTGATCGAGAACGGATTTTGCCGCTGGGGAGGTCGGCTTTCCCGCAAGGCGGGAAATGGTGCTTTGGCTAACGTTGAAGCGCCGCGCGAGGTCGGCCTGGGTTACCGTGCCGCCTTCAAGCGCCGCTATGACGTCGTGCCGTTGATGGTGCGTCAAGCTGTTGGGTCTGCCCAGGTGAACGCCGCGCGATTTTGCGCGATCCCTGCCCTCATTTGTTCGGGTGCGGAGAAGATCACGCTCGAACGTGGCAAGCCCGCCAAGGACCGAGCGCAGCAAATGTCCATGGGGCGTGGTGGTGTCCGCCCATAGGTCAGCGATGGAGCGAAACTTCGCGCCGGCTTCGGCAATCGCGTCGATAATATTCAGAAGGTCGCGGGTTGATCGCGCCAGCCGGTCAAGGCTTGTTACCAGCAGAGTGTCGCCGGTGCGAAGGGATTTAAGGGCTTGCGATAATCCAGCCCGGTTGGTCTTTGCGCCGCTTGCGGTTTCGCGGAACACTCCCGATGCGCCGGCGGCCTGCAACGCCGCAACCTGCGCATCGAGCGTCTGTCCGTCGGTGCTGACCCGGGCATATCCATAAACCGCCATGCCGAATTGTCGCGGTTTAACGTTTTTTATGCAAGTATCTTTTGCATATCACGATTTATTGAAAAGGCATGCGATGCAGCGCGTGAGGGGCCGCAACCGATCAGCGCCAGGACGATCAGTACAAGTCAAGCTCCACGCGCCGCCCGCCTCTCCCGATCGCATGCGGCGCGATTGACACTCTGGAGCCTGGGTCGGGCATAATTGAATTCACGTTAATTTAACTGTCATACTCGCCTCCCGATCTGCTATGGGCGCAGCATGAACGACATCACCCACTCCCCCACAGCGATCGAAAGGCTGGCCGACGCGTTGACGCGCGTGCTGTTCAGTTTCCGGCAGGGTGTGGCCAATAAGGTTGCGCATTTGCATCCTTACACGGTGATTTTGATGGCGTTGTGGGGCCGGGTTGGGCGGGCCCAGCTCCGGATCGTAAGGTTTCTGGCGCGGGTGCAGGCGGGGACTTTGCCGCCGGTTCGGGTGCGGAGCGAGGCGGAGAAGGCTCGGCGCAAGGAGCGTGAGGTTCCGCGGGAGCGCGGGCCGGCGCATGATCTCGCTTGGGTGCGGGAGGTTGCGTTGATGGAGTTGAACGCGGCGCGCGGCCATACCGAGGCGTTGCTGGCGGCGCCGGAGGTTCAGGCGTTGATGGCGGCTGAGCCAAGGTTTGCCAGGTTGGTGCGTGGGGTTTGCCAGTTGCTCGATCTGGATGCGGAGGTGCCGGGGTGGGTTCGGCCGCGGCCTCGGGCGGTGCAGATCAAGCCGGTGGGCAAGGCGAGTTCGTTTGGGTTCCGCGAGTATTCGGATGGGAGTGTGAGGCCTCCGCCGGGACTTGTGTTCGCGCGGTAAAGGGGGGGAGTATTGCGTCGTATTTGTTACGATATCGTATTAAAAAGTGATGATAGTGGGTTGGTGCGCACCGGCGGTCGTGCACAAGTGGGAGAAAGTTTTTTTGCTTCTTTTTGTTCACAAAAAGAAGATTCTTGCCTTCACCTCTCTTCCTTAAACGGCGCAAACTCACTCAGATAATCGATCTGCGCCAGCTTCTCCCGCCGTTCCTCCTCCAGAAACCCGGCGACGGCCTGACGAAGGCCGCGATGGGCGATCCAGTGGGCGGAGTAGGTTTCGCTGGGGACGTAGCCGCGCTGGATTTTATGTTCGCCTTGGGCGCCGGCTTCGACGCGGGCCAGGCCGTGGGCGATGGCGAAATCGATGGCGCGGTAGTAGCAGAGTTCGAAATGGAGGAAGGGCCAGTCGCCTTTGCATCCCCAGTTGCGGCCGTAGAGCGCGTCTGATCCCATGAGATTTAGGGCGCCGGCGACCGGGGTTGGCCCGTTGAAGGCCATCATCAGCACGACGGCATCGCCGAGCCGTTCGCCGAGGAGGGTGAAGAAGCGGCGGGTGAGGTAGGCGCTGCCCCATTTGCGATCGACGGTGGATTGGTAGAAGCCGTAGAAGGCGTCCCAGTAGCGGTTGGTGATATTGCCGCCGCGCAGGGTGACGAATTCGAGGCCGGCGGCGTTGGCGTCACGTCGTTCGCGCCGCAGGGTTTTACGTTTGCGCGATGAGAGGGCGGCAAGGAAGCTGTCGAAATCGACATAGTTGTTGTTCTGCCAGTGGAACTGCACGCCGAGCCGTTGCAGCCAGCCCGCCTTACCGAGCGCGTCATATTCGTCACGCGCGCAGAAGGTGACGTGGACACCGGACATATCGAGTTCGGCGTTGGCTTGGGCGAGTGCGCCGGCGAGGGTGGCGAGGGGGACGCCGGAGCCGGGCCGAACCAGCAGCCGGGGGCCGGGGACGGGGCTGAAGGGCACGCCGACCAGCAGTTTGGGGTAGTATTTGCCCCCTGCCCGCTCGAACGCATTGGCCCAGCCATGGTCGAAGACATATTCGCCATAGCTGTGGGATTTTGCGTACATCGGGGCGACGGCGACGGTCTCGCCGGCAGCATTTTTGAGCTGGGCGTGCTGGGGCAGCCAGCCGGTGCGGGCGTTGGCGGAGCCGCTGTCTTCGACCGCTGACAGGAAGGCGTGGCTGGCGAAGGGATTGCCGTCGCCAGCGCAAGCTTGCCAGTCGGATTCGGCAATCTCGCTGATCGCGCTATGCAGGCTGAGGGTGAGTTCGGCGGCCATGGGCGCCTCAGGCGATTTCGAACATGCCCTCAACCTCAACCGCCGCATCCATCGGCAGTGACGGCACCCCGATGGTGCTGCGGGCGTGGCGGCCGGCGTCACCGAAGACGGCGACGGCGAGGTCGGAGGCACCGTTCATGATGCCGGCATGGCCGGTGAAGCTTGGCGGGGCGGCGATGAAGCCGCCGAGGCGGACGACGCGGCGGACCCGATCAAGGTCGCCGTCGCAGGCGGCGCGCAGTTGGGCGAGCAGATTGATGAAGCAAAGCTGGGCCGCCATCATCGCTTGTTCAGCGCTGATGCCGTCCCCGACCTTGCCGGTGAAGGCGACCTTGCCGTCGCGCACGGGGATCTGGCCGGAGATGACGACGAGGTTGCCGGTGCGGACATAGGGCACGTAGTTGGCGACCGGGGCGGCCGGGGTGGGCAAAGTGATACCGAGTTCGGCGAGGGTGGCCGCGACTTTTCCGGACATGCGGATAATCCTTGTCTATTCACCCACCACGCGCAGTGCGCGGCGGCGTTGTCTCGGCCCATCTTCGCGCGGCAGTTCGAGTGGCAGCAAGGGGGCATTTTCGCGGGCGCCGTCACCGACCGTGTCCTGGGCTTCGTCCTCGGCATCGGGCAAGTCGTTCTGGCCGAGATAATTCACCGCCAGGGTGCGGAAGACATAGTCGATGAGGGAGGTTGCGCGGGCGACGGCTGGATCGCCTTCGACCAGGCCGGCGGGGCCGAAGCGGGTGAAGATGAAGCTTTCGACGAGCGCTTCGAGGGGGACGCCGTGCTGGAGGGCGAGGCTCACGGCGACGGAGAAATTATCCATCAGGCCGCGGAAGGCCGCACCTTCCTTGTGCAGGCCGATGAAGATTTCGCCGAGTTTGCCGTCGGCATATTCGCCGGTGCGGAGGAAGATTTTATGGCCGCCGATGCTGGCTTTCTGGGTGTAGCCCTGGCGACGGGCGGGCAGCGCGCGGCGGCTGATCTGGGCGGGGGCGGGACCGAGCACGCTGGGGCGGGCGGTCATGGCATGGGCGAAAGGGGCGACGGCGTCATGCATGGCGACATGGGCTTCGGCGCTGGCCGCTGGCAGTGGGTTGTGGCCAGCGAGCAGGTGGGCGAAGGCGGCGTCCCCGGTCAGCCCCAGGGACGCGAGGCGCGCCCGCGCGGTGGCGGTCAGGTTGCCTTCATCATCGAGCGGGGTGAAGGCGGGCGCGATGCCGCCGGTTTCGACGCCGAGCAGGGCTTCGACCGCCGCCGGGGCGGCGATGTCGATCAGCGCTTCGTGATGGCGAACCGGCGTGGCGGCGGCTTCGGACTGCGCGGCAGCGGCGGCGGCGGCGAGCCCGGGAATGACGCAGTTTCGCGGTGCCGCGACAACGG
>JANXRN010000540.1 GCA_025352995.1 Acetobacteraceae bacterium | reverse complement strand
CGGATTTTGCAGTTCGGAATATGCGTGCCCAATGGCCCGACCACCTCGCCGCGCGCCCGGCTGGTAATCAGCGCCTGCGCCGCGCAGTCATTAACGATGTAGGCTGCTTCATCAACCGTCAGATACCGGTTGATCGCGGTGATATAAAGCCCAGACCGCATCGCGGCCCACACCACCTCGTGATAGTGCAGATTATTTTCCATGAACAAAGCGATATGATCGCCCCGCCGCAGCCCCTGCGCGAACAGGAACTGGGCGAGCCGATTAGATCGATCATTCAACTCGCGATAGGTCAGCACCGCCCCGTCCTCCGCCCTGATCACCGCCGGCTTGTCCGGAGTGGTCAGGGCGTAGGTGCCGGGATACGGCCCAGTATTGATGTCGTCAGACATCAATACTGACTAGTCGAGGTCTTTGCCGTTCATGCCGGCATTCATCCGCGCGCGCTTCTGCAAATCCATCATCGTCGCGCCCAGCTTGGACGGATCGGCGATCGGCTCGGCAGTCGGGCCACGATGCCAGCCCTCGGCGATCGCCAGCAGATCGCCACCCGCTTCGACGATACGGCCGGTGAAGTCGCCGGCTTCCAGGCTCGCCATCCAGATGATCGGCGGCGAAACCCGACGCGGGTGACGGGCTTCTTTCTGTTCCTCGGTCATTTCGCGCAGACCTTCGGTCATCCGGGTCTGGGCAACCGGGGCCACCGCATTGACCGTCACGCCGTAGCGCTTCAGTTCGCGGGCGGCGATCACCGTGAAGGCAGCAATGCCGGCCTTGGCGGCGCCATAGTTGGTCTGCCCGGTATTGCCGTAAATGCCGGAAACCGATGACGTGTTGATGATCCGGCCATGCACCGGACCACCAATTTCCTTGGACTTGTTGCGCCAATAGGTCGCCGCATGGCGCGACGGGCCGAAGGTGCCTTTCAAATGCACCGCGATCACCGCATCCCATTCCGCTTCCATCATGTTGACCAGAACCCGGTCACGCAGAATGCCGGCATTGTTGATCACGATGTCGAGCGTGCCATAGGTGTCGATCGCCTGATCGATCATGCGCTTGGCGCCGATGAAGTCGGCAACGTTGTCGGTATTGACGCACGCCTGGCCGCCCATGGCGATGATATCGGCAACGGTTTGTTCGGCGGGCGTCGCATCCGAGCCAGTGCCGTCAGCCGCACCGCCAAGATCGTTCACCACAACTTTGGCGCCATGCTGGGCGAGCAACAGCGCGTGCTCCCGCCCGATGCCACGGCCGGCGCCGGTAACGATTGCCACGCGGCCTTCGCATAATCTGGTCATTTTCCTGTGTTTCCTCACTGGTTCAAGACAAACATCGGGGCCACCCGAAGGCGTCCGTTGCGCTAGTTTGCCGCCCCACTGGGATTGAGTCTACCCTACGGCAACGCTTGCCAGGGATGGGATGGGACAACCATGAATTTCGACTTTTCCGATGAACTGAAACAGCTGCGCGACCAGGCGCGCCGCTTCCTCTCCGAACATTCAGCCCCCAAGCAGGTCCGCCAGATCCTCGAAGGCCGCGCGCCCTATGACCGCGCCCTGTGGCAAGGCATCGCCGAAATGGGCTGGATGGGCACCGCCATTCCCGAAGAATATGGCGGCGCTGGCATGGGCCATCTCGGCCTCTGCATCCTCGCCGAAGAAATGGGCCGTTCCCTGGCGCCCATCCCCTTCGCCTCATCGGCTTACCTCGCCGCCGAAGCCATCATGCTGGCCGGCAGCGCGGCGCAAAAAGCCCACTGGCTGCCGAAATTCGCCGCCGGTGAGGCGATCGGCTGCTTCGCCTGGGCCGAAGGTAGCGGCAATCCGAAAGCCGCCAAAGTCGCCGCGCGCTTCGCCGGCGGGCGGCTCTCCGGTAGCAAATGGCCGGTCGCTGACGGTGGCGTTGCCGATGTCGCGGTTGTCGTCGCCCGCGGCGAAGATGGCCGCATCACCCTCGTGCTCGTCGAACTCCGCGCCAGCGGCGTCCATCCAGAAACCCTGCAAACCCTCGATCCGACCCGCGACACCGCCAAACTGACCTTTGACGACACGCCGGCCGAGGCACTGTCGAGCGGCGGCGATGCCTGGGCGGTGGTCGAAAGCCTGCTTGATCGCGCCGCCATCTTGCTGGCCTTCGAACAAGTCGGCGGCGCATCCGTTTGCCTCGACATGGCCGTCCAATATGCCCGCGACCGCCACGCTTTCGGCCGCCCGATCGGATCGTTCCAAGCCATCAAGCACAAACTCGCTGATGTGTACGTCGCCAACGAACTCGCGCGATCCAACGCCTATTTCGGCGCCTGGGCGCTCGATACCGGTTCAGCTGAATTGCGCCTCGCCGCCGCATCGGCCCGCGTGTCGGCAACCGATGCCTACCACCTGGCGTCCAAGGAAAACATCCAGACCCATGGCGGCATGGGCTTCACCTGGGAATCGGACTGCCATCTTTATTACCGCCGCGCCAAACATCTCGCGCTGTCGATCGGCGCCATCCAGTTCTGGCGCGACCGCGTGGTCAACGAACTCGAAGCCCGTAACGCCGCTTAAGGCAAGGAAGAATGTTCTTTTTGTGAACAAAAAGAACCAAAAAAACTTTCTCACACTGATTCCGGGTTCGTACAAGCAGCGGTGCGCCAACGGATAGAAAGTTTTTTTGCTTCTTTTTGTTCACAAAAAGAAGAATCTTCTTTTCTTGAATTTTTCTGATGAAAACCAAGGAATTCCGCCATGAACTTCGATGACACAACCGAAGAAGCCGCGTTCCGCGCTGAGGTCCGCACCTTCCTGTCCGCCAACGCCACCCTGAAATCGGCCGGCAAACCAGGCGCCCGCAGCCGCAGCATGGGCGGGGCAGAACTCACCCGCGCCAAAGAATTCCAAGCCAAAAAACAAGCCGCCGGCATGGTCGGCCTCACCTGGCCAAAAGAATGGGGCGGCCGCGAAGCCCCGCAAATCTTCCAGGTCATCTATAACCAGGAAGAAGAAGCCTACGCCGTGCCGCGTGGCGCTTTCGAAATCGGCCTTGGCATGTGCATCCCAACCATGATGGCCTTCGCCAAACCCGATCAGCTCAAACGCTACGTCACCCCCGCCCTCAAAGGCGAAGAAATCTGGTGCCAGCTCTTCTCCGAACCCTCCGCCGGATCGGACGTCGCCGGCCTGCGCACCCGCGCCGAACGCGATGGTGACGACTGGATCATCAACGGTCAGAAAATCTGGACCTCCGGCGCCCATTTCTCCGATTTCGGCATCATCGTCACCCGCTCAGACGCCAATCAACCCAAACATGACGGCCTGACTTTCTTCTTCCTCGACATGAAAACCCCCGGCATCGAACCTCGCCCGATCAAACAAATCTCCGGCGCCTCCAACTTCAACGAAGTTTTCTTCACCGACGTCCGCATCCCCGACAGCCAACGCCTCGGGCCCGTCGGCGCCGGCTGGAAAGTCGCCCTCACCACGCTCATGAACGAACGCCTCGCCATCGGCGACACCCCCCGTCCCGATGTCTCAGACGTCCTCGAACTCTGCCGCCACCTCGAACTCGATGACGGCCCCGCCATGCAAAACCCCATGGTCCGCGAACGCATCGCCGACTGGCACGTCAAATCCCAAGGCCTCAAATATACCCGCTACCGCACCATGACCGCCCTGTCCCGCGGCCAAACCCCGGGCCCCGAATCCTCCATCGGCAAACTCGTCAACGCCAGCAAACTCCAGGACATCGCAAGCTTCGGCATCGACCTCCTCGGTAGCGCCGGGATCGTCATGGACCCCGACCTCGCCCCCCTCCAAGCGCTGTTCCAAGACGCGCTCCTCTCCTCCCCCTCATCGCGCATCGCCGGTGGCACCGACGAAATCCTGCGCAACATCATCGCCGAACGCGTCCTCGGCCTGCCGTCCGACATCCGCGTGGACAAAACGACGGCGTTCAACCTGTTGCCGACCGGGAGCCGGTGATCGGGTTGGTGTTGGGGTTTTAAGGAAGCAAGGCGAGGGGCGCTGCCCCCTCGACCCCCGCCGGGGTGGGACCCCGGACCCCTATCCCAAGAAGTATAGACAAGCATGACGAAGGGGGGCTTAGGTACTGGTTGCAACCAG
>JANXRN010000277.1 GCA_025352995.1 Acetobacteraceae bacterium | reverse complement strand
GCCGAAAAACTGGCCGCCACGCCCTACGCCGACAACAGCCACGACTTCCTCTATGACGAAAATGGCCTGCCGAGTTAGTCGCCTCAGCAGGCCAATCCCTCACCCAAACAACTTCCCCGCCGGCGGTGCCGTCCGCGAGTAATCATAAATCGTATAAACCCCGCCCTGATAAAGTTCCTGCACCGGATTGCCGCTGACAATCCCGCCCACCTGCCCGGCATAAGGGTCCGCACTATCGGTCGGCAGCCAGCCCAGCGCGTCGCGGCTGTCGCTGCCCCAGTAGCTGCGTTTATTGTCCGACGCGCCCCAGATCACGCAAGACCCGGTTTTCGCGGCCAGCGTCGCCCGCATGCACAGCCGTGCCAGATCGTCGTAGCTGAACCAGGTGGACAGCATCCGCGCCTCGGCCGGCTCCGGGAAGCAGGACCCGATGCGGACATTGACGTTCTCCACCCCGTGCTTGAACCAATACATCCGGCCCATCAGTTCCCCATACGCTTTCGACAACCCGTAAAAGCTGTCCGGCAGAAACTGGCAGTCATCATCAAGCTTCTCACTCCGCTCATGAAAGCCGATCGAATGGTTGGATGACGCAAACAGTACCCGCGCCCCTTCGCGCCGCGCGGCTTCATAAATGTGGAAAAGCCCGCGAATATTCGGCCCCATCACAGTCTCGAAGCTTTGCTCGGTTGAAATGCCGCCGAAATGCAAGATCATGCCGCAGCCCTCGGCAAGGCGCAGAACCGTCGGCCCATCGTTCAGATCGGCGCGCACAAAACGGCTGCCGGCCGGGATCGGGTCGGGAAACGGGGCGATGTCGGTCAGCACCATGGTCCAGCCGGCGGCGCCTAGCTTTTGCGCCAGTTGACGGCCTAAGGCGCCCGAAGCGCCGGTTAACAGCACAGGTTTTTTGGGGATTTCAGTCATTGAAGACTCCTTTCAGGAAAGGGAAACAGGAAAAGGGAAGGTCTTCTTTTTGTGAACAAAAAGAAGCAAAAAAACTTCCCCACTTTGGTTCCGAGTGCGCACAGGCAGCGGTGCGCAAGTATCAAAAAGTTTTTTTGGTTCTTTTTGTTCACAAAAAGAACTGCCTCCTTACGCAACCATCGCGCCTTGCCGTTCGCCGCCCCGCACCGGCATCGATAGCCGGTTCTCCAATGGCGCCAG
The DNA here is from genome assembly GCA_025352995.1 of Acetobacteraceae bacterium. GTDB lineage: Bacteria > Pseudomonadota > Alphaproteobacteria > Acetobacterales > Acetobacteraceae > CAITOL01. Next base: position 3,747 of record JANXRN010000277.1, on the reverse strand, counting down.
CGGGCAGATAAACCGATCCGAATGGGCGCAAGACGGCGCAAAGGCGAAGTTGAAATCGAGGATCACCCGCCCATCCACCGCCTGCCCGAGATCGGCACCCTTGATCGTGTCCAGCAAATACCGCCCGCCGCCATAGGTTTCGCGGCCCGATGTCGCGTCCTTGAAGGGCAGAAACACCCCGCCGCCATAGCCGCCGATCCAATACAAAGTCAGCTCGCCACCAAGCGCCGCCAGCCCGTCAGTGCGGGCGAACGGCGTTGCGCGAACGTCCCCATCATGGCCTGCTTCCAGAATCAGCGCTGGGCCGCTGATGTCGGTCAGCCCGACCAGAAGACGCAAGGCCGGATCGTAGGGATAGAGCGGGATGCCGGTGAAACCCGCCAACGCGGCGGGTTCCAGGGATGTCTGACTGTGGTGGGCGAATAACCGGTTGCGGGTGTCGCGCCATAGGCGCCAACCCGCTTCCGGCTCCATGCCACGCACCGCGCCGTAAAGATCGGCGATCTGCCGGCGCCAGTCCCACAAATCCCGCACTAGTTAGAACACCACCACGCTGCGGATGCTTTCCCCGCGCCGCATCAGGTCAAACCCGTCATTGATTTTTTCGAACGGCAAAACATGGGTGATCAGATCATCGATGTTGATCCGCCCGTCCATGTACCAATCGACAATGCGCGGCACGTCAGTCCGCCCACGCGCGCCACCGAAAGCCGTGCCCATCCAGGTCCGGCCGGTTACCAACTGGAACGGACGGGTGGAAATTTCCTGCCCAGCCCCTGCGACACCAATGATGATGGATTTACCCCAGCCGCGATGGGCACATTCCAGCGCCTGGCGCATCAAGGTCGGATTGCCGACGCACTCGAACGTATAATCCGCGCCGCCTTTGGTGAGGTTCACCAGATACGGAACGATATCGCCCTCGACCTCCTTCGGGTTGACGAAGTCGGTCATGCCGAATTTTTCCGCCATCGCTTTGCGGCCTGGGTTGATGTCGACGCCCACGATCTGTTCGGCGCCAATCATCCGCAGGCCCTGGATCACGTTAAGGCCGATGCCGCCGAGGCCGAACACCACCGCACGGCAGCCTGCTTCGGCCTTCGCGGTGTTCATCACCGCGCCAATCCCGGTCGTGACGCCGCAGCCGATATAGCAAACCTTGTCGAACGGCGCGTCAGGCCGAATTTTCGCCAACGCGATTTCCGGCAGCACGGTGAAGTTCGAGAATGTCGAAGTGCCCATGTAATGCGCGATGCTTTCGCCGTCGCACGAAAACCGGCTGCTGCCATCGGGCATCACACCGCGGCCTTGGGTCGCGCGGATCGCCACACACAAATTGGTTTTGCGGCTGAGGCAGTATTCGCATTGCCTGCATTCCGGCGTGTAGAGCGGGATGACGTGATCGCCTTTCTTCAGCGACGTCACGCCGCGCCCGACATCGACCACCACGCCCGCGCCTTCATGCCCCAGAATGGCCGGAAAAATCCCTTCCGGATCGGCACCCGACAAGGTGAACTCATCGGTGTGGCAAATGCCAGTGGCCTTGATTTCGACCAGCACTTCGCCATCACGCGGGCCGTCGAGATCAACAGTTTCGAGGCTCAAAGGGCTGCCTGCTTTGCGGGCGACGGCGGCGCGGGTTTTCATGGTCTCGGCACTCCAAAATTTATTGTTTCTATCCCACCAAAGCCCGCGCGTCACAAATGCGGCATTACCTCGGCGGCGAAGGCCTGGGCGGAGTGCATCGCGGCGCTGACGGGCATGTCACCGAACATGAAGCGGCACAGCAGATAATTCAGCCCAGCATCACGCACCGTGGCATGGAGGAATTCATGCACCTGATCCGCCGTCCCCGCGACGGCGCGCCCGGTAGCGGCGGCTTCGTCGAACGTCTCGGGGAAAATCGCCGCGGGCGTCGGCAATTGTCCGTTCTTCAGCCACAAGATCAGGAAGCTTTCGCGCCATTTCCGATAGGCCGGACGTGCGATTGCCAGCGCTTCCTCCGTCGTATCGGCAATCACCACGTGACGGCTGACCGCCATTTTCGGCTGGGTTGCAGCCGGATGGCCCCGTGCCGCCCATTCCTCGCGATAACGATCGGTCAACGCCCGCATGGGCGCGGCTGGTAGGTTACCGACGATGTTGCATGCGTTGTCGGCCGCCCACGGCAGACCCTCTGGCCGCCCCAGCCCATACCATAATGGCGGATGCGGGCGCTGGACTGGCTGCAGAGTAATCGGGATGTCGCAGAACTGATAGAACTTGCCCTGGTAGGTCAGACTGTCGGTCGCCAGGCCGCGCAAGATTACCTCCAGCGCCTCCGCGTACATCGCCGGACCATCGGCGGGATCGATGCCGAAATACCCGACTTCAATCGGCGAAATGCCGCGCCCAACACCAAGCTGCAAACGCCCGCCGCTCATCTGATCGAGCATGCAAATTTCATCGATCAGCCGCAACGGGTGATAGAGCGGCAAGGTATAGACCAACGGCCCGAGCTTGATGCGGCTGGTGCGCTGGGCAACCGCCGACAGCCAGACGCTGGGCGAGGGTGCAGCCCCCAGCGGCGTCGCGTGATGCTCGGCAACATGGTAGCAATAGAAGCCAAGCCGGTCATAATCCGCGATCAGCCGCAGCCGATCAGTGTAAAAACCGCCGAGTGGGCCGCTGCCCTGATCGACATGGTCGAACACCCCAATATCCATTGCGCACTTCCTTCCCGCTTTTGCCAACGATCCTCGCACAGAGTTTCCGTACCGCAAGGGGCGGGATTGCCTTGCGCAGTTGTTTAGTGCCCCAATATCCTCGCCAGGATGCCGCAAGGCTGCCAGGAAGGATCCAGACCGTGAACACCGATACCGCCCGCCCGACCCGCACCGAAGCCGAAGACGCCGTTCGCACCCTGCTGCGCTGGGCCGGCGACAACCCAACCCGCGAAGGCCTGGCCGGCACGCCCGAACGGGTGGTGCGATCATACGAAGAATTTTTTGCCGGCTATGCAATCGATCCAGTGGCACTGCTCGAACGCACCTTCGAAGAAACCGACGGCTATGACGAAATCGTGCTGCTGCGCGATATCAGGGTCGAAAGCTATTGCGAGCATCATCTGGTGCCGATTGTCGGCGTCGCCCACGTGGCATATCTGCCGGGCAGTCGGGTGGTCGGGATCAGCAAGCTCGCCCGGGTGGTCGAAGCCTACGGCAAGCGGCTGCAAATTCAAGAAAAGATGACCGCCCAGATCGCCAACACGATCAACGCTGTGTTACAACCGCGCGGGGTGGCGGTGATTATTGAAGCCCAGCATCAATGCATGACCACGCGTGGCGTGCATATGCCGGGGGTCGGAATGGTAACCAGCAAAATGCTGGGCGCGTTTCGCGATAACGCCGACACTCGGCGGGAATTGCTGGCGATGGTCGGGCGGGGTGCGCCACCGCAATTTGGCTAGGAGCGCTGTGGGAGTGCGATGAATGGAAGCGGCATTCTACTTTGTCGATGTGGGTATCACGGTTCTTGCCTTCTATTGGATTGTCAAAATGGCGAAACGCAAGCCGGGCGAGCCGACCAGCGGCTTGTTCGCCTATTACGATGCCATTCCCCAAAAATTGTCGCTCGCCCAACGGATGATCGCCGCGCGGCGGGCCGATGCGCCAGGCCGCAACACGCCGCCGCGCTAGGGGGGCGGCCGATCCATGCGCGACCTTGTCTTCGCCCTCTGCTTCATCGCCATGCTGCCGGCGGTGTTCA
>JANXRN010000272.1 GCA_025352995.1 Acetobacteraceae bacterium | reverse complement strand
ACCGTCAGCTTCACGCCAACGGCGGCGAATTGCTGTTGCAGGAATTCCATCGTGCGCTTGGAAATCGTCGCGGGCGTGCCGGTGATGGTGGCTTCGAACCCGTTCGGGTAACCGGCTTCGGCGAGCAGAGCTTTTGCCTTGGCCGGATCATAGCCCCAAGCCGGCTGCTTCACGTAGAAATCGATGCCCGGCGCCATCGGCGAATATTGCTCATCGGCATAACCGCTCCAGATCACCTTGCGGTACGCGGCCTTATCCACTGCGAGGTTCAGCGCGGTGCGCACCCTTATATCATTGAACGGCTTTTTCTGATTGTTCATCGTGGTGAACAGGCTGAGCAAGGACGGCTTGTCGAAGATCACAATCTTCGGGTTCTTTTCGACCAGCTTGATCATTTCCGGTGGCACCGGAAGGATGAAATGGGCCTCACCAGCTTGCAGCATCGCCAACCGCGTGCCGTTTTCGTTGACGCCGCGATAGGTGACGGTATCAATCTTGGGCAGGCCGGCGATGCGATATTTGGTGTTCTTCTTCATCTTCACCGTGTCGGCATCCCACGACACGAATTCGTACGGGCCGGTGCCGGTGGCGTGGCGGGTGAAATCCTTGCCCCATTGCGCGACCAGCTTGGGGTTCACGATCAACGCGCCGGGATGGGCGAGGTTGTTCGGGAAGGCGCCAAACGGATATTTCAGGGTGACTTTGACCGTGTTTTCATCAACCACATCGGTGTGGTCGATCATCACGTAAATGGATTGGCGCTTCAGGTTGTTGGCCGGATTGCCGCCGCGATCGAAGCTGAATTTCACCACGCTGGCATCAAACTTAGTGCCATCGGGGAAAGTGACGCCCTTGCGCAGATGGAAGACGAACTGGGTGGCCTCGGCATTGGCTTCGAAGCTTTCCGCCAGCCCTGGCACCAGCTTCATATCGCGGTCGAGGCGGAACAGGCCTTCATGGGTGAGCCGCGCGACGGCCTGGGAGATGTTGTCGTTCAAATCATGCGGGTCAAGCCCGTTGATATTGTCCGAAACCGCCACCACCAGGTCGGAAGCAGCGTTGGCGACGATCGGCACGGCCATGCCGAGCGTGGCAGCCATAAGCAGGCGGGGCATCAAGCGGCGCATCAGGCAGGTCCTCCCTTGAGGTGGTTCAGCGGACGATGCTGGAAATGCGACGCGGGCGCAACTGGTATGTCGTGGTGTAGGTCTGGATTGTGCACACTACGCCAGGAGCGTACTATGTGAGCCGTGGGATGCGTTTTCGATCCGACGAAAGACACCGCCGGTATAGTCAGGCACAGGCTATTTCGCTTCGCCCCGCGAACCAACGAGAGGTGCAACGCTATGGCCAAGCCATCCAGCACCGCTGCCCGCACCGCCCGTGCGGCCGTTTCCATGATGGCAACTCGCCCTCATTTCGGCTAGCTTCCGTGGTCTGGAGGACAGCCATGCCCGCCCCCGTCAAACGCTACGCACTGCCTGCTGATCATGCCAACTACGTGGAAGCCCTGGTTGCAAGCGGTGCGTATGCATCGCCAGAAGACGTCATCGGCGCCGGCCTGCGGGCCTTGCAAACGCGCGACGCTGAGATCGATCGATGGCTGAACACCGAGGTCGCCAACGCCTACGATGCGCTGCAGGCCAACCCTTCTTCGGCGATCCCGGCCGAAGAAGTTTTCGCAAGCATTCGCGCTGAACATGCTGCACGGGTGAAGCATCCGGCGCGTGCGCTATAGGGTCGCGTTCAGTCCTGACGCGCGCATCGATTTGCAAGACCTTTATCGCTACATCGCGGAGCATTCAGGGGCTGATCGCGCGCTTGGTTACATTGAGCGGATCGAAAAGACCTGCGCAAATCTTGGGGAGTTTCCAGAACGCGGCAGTCCTCGGGATTATGTGCGTCCTGGCTTGCGTGTTCTTGGGTTCGAACGCCGAGCGGTGATCGCTTTTTCGATCGAGAAAGATCGGGTCACCATTCTGCGCATTCTGTACGGCGGCCGAGAATTTGAAAGCAACGGCTGACCACATATCCCAGGCCAAGACCGAAAAAGTTTTTTTGCTTCTTTTTGTTCACAAAAAGAAGACGCTGCCTTCCTTAACCAAGGACATCCAGCCCAATACTCACCGCTGTCCCTTCTCCAGGCTTGGACGCAATATCGAAGCTGCCCCCATGCTGCGCGACCAGGCCCATCACGATTGGCAGGCCGAGGCCGGTGCCTTCACGCAGCGATTTGCTGCGCCCGGCTTCGTCGTGCGGCACCACCTGGCCGAACCGGGTGAGCGCGCGGGCGATGTCGGGCTCGGCGATGCCGATACCAGTGTCGCGGACGCGCATGGTGGCGCGCGGGCCGCTGGCTTCGAGGGTTAGGGTGACGGTGCCGCCATCTGGGGTGAATTTGATCGCGTTGGTCAGCAGATTGAGCAGGATCTGCTTTAGTTGAACGGCGTCCCCCATTACCCGTAGTTTGGGGCCGACGATGTCCTGGACCAGCGTCACGCCACGGGTGCGGGCGAACACTGCGACCATGCGGCCGGCTTCTTCGGCGACACGGCGAAGGTCGGTGGGTTCGGGGTGGTAGGGGCTCGCGCCGGCTTCGAGGCGGCTATATTCAAGGATGTCGGTCACCAGCGACAACATGTGATTGCCGGATGTGTTTATCACTTCGGCATAGCCGCGCATGGTTTCGTCGGCATCCGGATCGGTCACGATCAGGTCGCTCAGCCCGATGACGGCGTTGAGCGGGGACCGCAGTTCATGTGACAGGCTCGACAGGAAATCGCTTTTGTCCTTGAACGCGCGTTCAAGGGTCCGGTGCGCCTCCTGCACCTTGGAGGTGATTTCCTGGGCGGTCTGGGCTGCGGCGCGGGCCTCGCGGTTCATCCGGCGCAGCTCGATTTCCTCCACGACCAGATCGGCAAGGTCGCGCAACACCTGCATCTGCGACGCATCGGGCGCCGGGCGGGGCACCCGATCGATCACGCATAACGTGCCAAGGGTTTCGCCGGACGGCGTGTTCAGCTGGGTGCCGCAATAAAAACGGATGGATGGGTCGCCGGTTACCAGCGGGTTCGTCGCGAAGCGCGGATCGACCGTCGCATCGAGCACCAGCAGCGGTTCGGGCTGAACAAGCGCATGGGCACAAAAAGCCAGATCGCGCGAGGTTTCGCTGGCATCCAGCCCGATCCGCGCCTTGAACCATTGGCGGGAGCCATCGACCAGCGATACCATCGCAATCGGCGCGTCGAGCACCTTCGCCGCGATCCGCACCAGGCGATCAAACGCGGCTTCCGGCGGGGTGTCGAGGATGTCGAAATCCAGCAACGCTTGCAGGCGGGCGGCTTCGTTGGGCGGCTCGGCGGCAAGCATCAGCGGCAACCTCTCGCGCGAACATCGGCACGTTCACAAAAAGTAACTGCCCAGGTTCTTTGTTAGGAAAGACTCCAAAGCAAGAAAAATCAGAAGGCAAGCAGTTCTTTTTGTGAACAAAAAGAACCAAAAAAACTTTCTATCCATTCCTGGCCGTTGGCGTGCGTCCCCCGCAACAGCGAAGCGCTCGGAACCAAAGTGGCAAAGTTTTTTTGCTCCTTTTTTTTCAAAAAAAGGAGTGCTTTCTCGGCTTTAATCTTCCTCTGCCAAGGTTCAGAGTGAACCTGGGCAGTTACCACAAAAAGAACAACCCCCTCCCTAACGCAGCGCCTTGACCATCGTGCTCCCCAAAGCCGCCGGGCTTTCGGAAATATGGATGCCCGCCAACCGCATAGCTTCAAACTTCGCCGCGGCCGTATCGCGCCCGCCGGAAATCACCGCGCCGGCATGGCCCATGCGGCGGCCGGGGGGGGCGGTGGCGCCGGCGATGAAGCCGACGGTGGGCTTCTTCACCTTGTTGGCGGCCAGGAACTCGGCGGCGAGGATTTCGCTTTGCCCGCCGATTTCACCGATCATGATGATGCATTCGGTTTCGGGGTCGGCGAGGAACATTTCCAGCACTTCGATGAAATCGGTGCCCTTGACCGGATCGCCGCCAATGCCGACGCAGCTTGATTGGCCAAGCCCAGCGGCGGTGGTTTGGGCGACGGCTTCATAGGTCAGGGTGCCCGACCGCGACACGATGCCAACCTTGCCGCGGCGATGGATATGGCCGGGCATAATGCCAATCTTGCAGGCATCGGGGGTAATCACGCCCGGGCAATTCGGCCCGATCAGGCGCGACATCGACCCAGACAGCGCACGTTTGACACGCACCATATCGAGCACCGGGATGCCTTCGGTGATGCAGACGATCAGCGGAATTTCGCAATCGATCGCTTCAAGGATGGCGTCCGCTGCAAACGGTGGTGGCACGTAAATGGCCGAGGCGTTGGCGCCGGTCGCGGTCACCGCTTGGTACACCGTATCGAACACCGGCAGGCCGATATGGGTGGACCCGCCCTTGCCCGGCGTCACGCCGCCCATGACTTTGGTGCCGTACGCCAGCGCCTGTTCGGAATGGAACGTGCCCTGCGCCCCGGTGAAACCCTGGGTGATCACCTTCGTGTTGGCATCAACAAGAATGGCCATTATGCGGCGTCCTTCACGGCTTTGACCACTTTTTCGGCAGCGTCGGCGAGGTTATCGGCCGAAATGATCGGCAGCCCGGATTGCGCCATGATCGCCTTGCCGAGATCAACGTTGGTGCCTTCCAGGCGCACCACCAGCGGCACTGACAGCGACACTTCGCGGGCGGCAGCAACCACGCCTTCCGCGATCACGTCGCAGCGCATGATGCCGCCGAAGATATTGACCAGAATGCCTTCGACATTGGGGTCGGACAGGATGATTTTGAACGCCGCCGTCACCCGTTCCTTGGTGGCGCCGCCGCCGACATCGAGGAAGTTGGCCGGTGACGAGCCATACAGCTTGATGATGTCCATCGTCGCCATCGCAAGGCCGGCGCCATTGACCATGCAGCCGATCACACCATCCAACGCCACATAGTTCAGTGCATGTTTGGCGGCTTCGAGTTCTTTCGGATCTTCTTCTGCCTCGTCACGCAGTTTCTCGATCTCCGGGTGGCGATACAGCGCATTGTCGTCAAAGCTCACCTTGGCATCCAAGGCCACGATGTCGCCCGCGCCGGTAACGACCAGCGGGTTGATTTCGACGATGGCGCAATCGAGTTCGAGGAAGGCCTTGTACATCGCCATCACGAACTTGCGGAACGACCCGATCTGCTTGCCTTCAAGGCCAAGCGCGTAGGCCAGCTTGTTGGCGTGGAACGGCCAGATGCCGGTCGCCGGATCGACGCCAATGCGGATGATTTTTTCGGGGTGGTTATGCGCCACCTCCTCGATCTCATGCCACCTTCGGTCGATGCCATGATGGTGACGCGGGCCGTGTCGCGATCGACCAGCAGGGACAAGTAAAG
>JANXRN010000261.1 GCA_025352995.1 Acetobacteraceae bacterium | reverse complement strand
CGCGACAGCCGCTGGCTCGCCGGCAACATGCAATATCGCCATTTGCTGCGCCTGCCGGACTTCACCGCCATGGGGCGCTGGCAGCTGATCCAGGCCATGCTGCTGTTCGCCGGCGCGCCGCTTTATACGGCCGTACTCCTGCTGGCGACGCTTGCCACGCTGCGCGGCGAACAGGCGGGAAGTCTGTGGCCGATGAGCCTCGCCTGGCCGATCGCGCTCTATTCCCCCAAGCTGCTCGCCTATGCGCAAGTGCTGATCAATGACCGTGCGCGCTATGGTGGCGCCTGGCGCTTCCTGGCCGGAATCGCCGCCGAAACCATTTTCACCTTGCTGCTCGATGCGGTTGCCACGGTGAACAAGACGCTGGCCATGCTCCGCCTCGCGTTCGGCGCCCGCCCCGGCTGGCTGCCGCAAAACCGCGCCGATCGCGGCGTGACCTGGGCCGAGGCCACAATTCTCTACTGGCCGCACACGCTGGTCGGCATCGTGGTATTCGCGAGCCTCAAATCCGCCGCGCTCTGGGCACTCCCCTGGGCCAGCGGGCTGCTGCTGGCGATCCCGTTCTGCGTCGTGACGGCGCGGCCCGGCTTTTCAAAATGGCTCGCGCGGCGCGGCATTGCCGCCATTCCGGAGGAATTGTTCGCGGTCCATCCCCCCGGCACGTGACGCGACTTCCGCCGCCGCCGCTATTTCCTCGGACGGGATGCGCAGCGCGAAAACCTCTGCGACAACCTTGGCCAGGGACGCCGCACCCACCACCGCGTGCTTTTCCGGCGCCCCGCCGAGCGGCCGCCAGGTCAGCGTCTGGTTGAACAAGGACCAGCGCCCACCCGGCACCGGGCGGGTCGCAATCACATTGGTGGCAAACAGCGCGCCCGGTCGCGTCGCGGTGAACCAGTTCTGCGCTTCCCAATCGGCCGGTAACTGGCGCGACAGATCGAACTGGTAAACATCTCCCCAGTCGTCGCCGAAGCGCGCTTGCAGCCGAAATTCATCATCCGCCGGCACAAAGCGCACCGCTTCATGCGATGTGGCCTGCACGTCCTGCCAACGCAGCGCAATCGGCGCGGTCAGGGTCAGACCGCCGAACCCGGCATCGACCAGGAATGGCCCGTCCGGCAGATCAACCCGCAGCACCATGTGCCCGCGCGACATGACAAAATCGGCCGGCAACTGATAGCGCACCCGCGCGCCGAGGCTGCTGACCTTGAAGCCCAAAGCGGTCAGCACCGCCTGCAACAGCGTGTTGTGTTCGTAACAATAGCCGCCGCGTCCGCCATGGACCAACTTGGCCTCGATCGCATCCAGCGTGATATCCGGCACGCGGCCGGCGGCAACCGCAATGTTTTCGAAACCGATGGTTTGCGGGTGCAACGCGGCGAGGTCGCGTAACACCGCGAGCGTTGGCGCGCGTGGTCCGCCATAGCCGATGCGGGCGAAATAGGCGTCGAGGTCCATCACGGGCTCCTATGCGACAAAGCGAATGGCTACGCCGGCGGCTGTGCAGATGTGCCCGACCCGTTTGGCATCGGGTGTCCTGATTTCGACCCCGGCCACGAAGGGCTGGCTCGGCACTGCAAATCCGGGGAAAACCGTGCCGACATCGTCCAGCACCCGAACCGCCCCCGCCCCCATGCGCAGCGCGTAGCCGCCATCGGGATCGGGCACCAGAACCCGGCCGGCGGTGCGCGCCAGGTCGGCCGCGGCGATCGCAGGCGTTTCCGCCGTCATCACCACCGAAACCAGGGCTTGCGCGCCATTGGGATGCACGCAATCCGCCGGCCGCCAGACGATGTCCGGCGTCAGATGCTGGATCAGTTGCAGCCGGGGGGTAAGATCGGTCAGTGCCACGCGGGCAAAGCGCGCCATGCCATCGTCGGTGGGTCGTTCGGACCGGATCACCTCCCGCCCGAGCCGCGTCCCCGCCGTTTCGGCATCGTCGGTGGCAAGCGAAATGACATGAATGCCCTGGTAGCGGCTCAGGAATTTTTCCACCGTCGCACTGTGCCCGCCCGGCGCAATCACGGCCAGTAATTCGAGATATCCTTGCCCCAGCATGACGCAGCGATTGCCGGTCACGCCGCCGGGCAAATGCGGTGCGGTCGGCGTGACCTGAAACCCTAGCGCTTCGAACGCCGCCGCGGCGACATCCAGATCGGGAACGGCAATGCCAACATGGTCGAGGCCGGTGGCCACGCTCAAGGGGCTGCTTCCATCGCCGGCAAATACCAGTCCTGCGGCTCGTCCGCCGCGTCATCATACCATTCCGCCATCAGCGGATGGGCGCGCACGGCCGAACAATAGGCCGTCGCCACCGACGAAATCTTCGGCTGATAGGTCAGCAACCGACAGACCACCGGGGCGAACATCACGTCGGCATTGGTGAAGTCCGCGCCGAACAAATACGGCCCACCGGCGCCGAACCGCGCCCGGGTGTCCTGCCAGATCGCGTCAATCCGCGCGATGTCGGCCAGCGCGCCATCGGTGCCGCATTTGCCCGCCGCGTCGGGGCGATACAGCGACATCGGCATCGCCATGCGCAGTTCGCGGTAGCCGGCATGCATTTCGCTCGCGATCGCGCGGGCATGGGCGCGCACCACCCGATCGGCCGGCCAAAGCGCGGGCAGGAACTCCGCGCAATATTCCGCAATCGCGAGCGATTCCCCCATCTCCGCGCCGTTGTGCCGCAAGTAGGGCACCGTCCCCCCCTTGGTCGCCGCCCGCACTGCTTCTGTCACTCCACCGGCGAGCGGGATGGTCACTTCTCCCACCGCAAGGCCCGCCAGCCGCACCGGCAACCAACCGCGCAACGACCACGATGAATAGCGCTTGGTGCCAATATAAAACGTGTCGTCAGTCATGAATGGTGTCTCCGTAATTTCGCTGTAGCATGCCCGCGAAAGCCGTTTCGGGAAACCGGCATGGATATTCGGTCTGGTAGCACCCGATGCGGTCCCAGTGTATACGCCGAACGCACGCCCCTTCCTCCTGGTCACGGCCACGCGAAGCCGTGGCAGTGCAGGGGGGGCCGCACCAAAGTTGCGCCCCATATGCTCAATAGCCGTACGCCGCCCCTCGGCGACGACATGACCAGGAACCCCGCTATGCCGTCAGCCCATAAGTCCCGCAGCGATGCGTTCGAAGCGATCCATTCCTCTGCTTCGGCCCTGCTGAAAGTCGGCGCGATCGACAAGGCGACGATGCAGGAATTCGATGCGACCTGCCTATCCACCCCAGCCGAGCTGGCACCTCAGCAAATCAAGCATTTGCGCGAACGCAACCATGTGAGCCAGCCGGTCTTTGCCCGTTACCTGAACACGAGCGAAAGCACGGTGGAAAAATGGGAGACCGGCGCCAAACGCCCGAGCGGAATGGCATTGAAGCTGCTGTCAGTGGTGGAAAAGCATGGGTTGGAGGTTCTGGCGTAGCGCTAAGCGCCGTCCTTCTCCCGCGCCGACCGCCACAGCGCCAGCCCGCGATATACCCCGTGTACCATCCGGCTGTACGGCAAGGTCACAAACAGCGCCAAGACAAACCCGAGATGCACCGCCAGCGCCACCCCCATCGCCCCGGTGCTGCGCAGCGCCAGCAATACCAGCCCGGTCACCGCCACCAGCAGCAGCAGAAACACCATTGCGTAATCGGCGCCAAGCAGTGACCTGGCCCGCGGTTCGCTATCGCCCACAATCTTCAACCAGATCAGCCCGACGCAGCCAACGATCATCCCCAGGCCGCCAACTGTCCCCAGCGCCACCGGCAAGCTCAGCAGCGCATAAGGCGCAATCCAGCCAAACCCGTGATCGTAAATTGTCGCAACTGAGGTCGCGGCAAAGCACAGCGCAAACCCATAGAACAGCGCGTGATGGTAATGCCGCCGTGCGGTCGAAAACGCGCCATCGGTATCGTTGCAGCCATGCCCGCCGCCGCCGAGATTGCGCAACGTCAGCACATCCCCGGCCGCCGCAACCAAGGCACCCGCGCGCGCCGGCGCCGGCCCGATGTCAGCCCAGAAGCGCATCGCGGCAATCCCGATTGCCACCAGTGAAAACACGAACGTCAATCCCGCCGTCCACGCCATCACTGCGAACGGGATCACCGAATAAAACGCCCCCGGCCCGGCATGGGCGCCGAACAGCGCGGCGGTCGATTGCAGCCCCATCGCCAGCACAAACACCGCCGCCACCAGCAGCGCCGTCACCAGTGAAACGACAGTGCCGTTCCGGGCAAACGCCCGTGCCAATGGCTGCGGCCAGGCATATTCTTCGTAGGTTTCAACCCGCACTTCGGCAAACACGCGCGGCAGATTAATACCCCATTCATGCGGCGGCGCGTATTGGCAGGCGTAAAAACACCCGGCACAGCCATGGCATAAATTCGCCAGATAGCCGATATCAGCCGGCGAGAAATCGCGGCGCAACTCCATCGCCGGGAACACTGCGCAATAGCCTTCGCAGTACCGACACGCATTGCAGATTTCGAGGTTGCGGCGCGCTTCGGTAATCGATTCAGTTTCGCGCATGTTTCGCTGCCTCCCTGCCGGCGATGCAGCCAAACACGGTGCCGATCGTCATCCCGAAACCCGCCAGATAGCCTTTGCCGAGAATATTACCGGCCATGATTTCGCCTGACGCAAACAGGTTCGCGCTTGGCTTGCCGTCCGCCATCAGCACCCGCGCCCGCTCATCCACTTTCAGCCCGAGATAGGTGAAAGTAATCCCCGGCCGCAGCGGATAAGCCACGAACGGCGCGGTTTCGATACGCTGCGCCCAGTTGGTCTTGGGCGGCGTCAACCCGTCCGTCGCGCAGCCATCGAGCTTGGTGCCATCGAAATTCCCTGGCCGCACCGCCGCATTATAGCTCGCAATTGTCGCTTCCAGCTTCGCCGCATCCAGCCCGAACTTGCCGGCCAATTCCGCGATGCTGCCCGCCGTCACCGCCGGAAACACCGACGGCATGAACAACGGCACCGATTTCGCATCGCAAATCGAATACGCAATCTGGTCCGGCTGCTGGGCAATTAGCCGCCCCCAGATCGCGTAACGCTTGGGCCAGACATCCTCGCCCTCATCATAGAACCGATCGCCATGCTTGTTCACCACGATCGAGAACGGCACCGAATCGAGCCGGGTGACAATCCCACCATCAAACTGCGGCGCCCGTGCGTCCAGCGCCACGGCATGAAACTGGGTCGCATCCCCCACCTCCGCCACGCCTTGCGCCAGCAAGTTTTTCAGCACCCGCCCCTTGGCGTACGGCGTGCCGCGGATGACGAAATTATCCACCGCATCGCCCCAATATTGCCGCATCCAGTCGAGGTTGCCTTGAAACCCGCCCGCCGACGCCACCACGCAACGCGCCCGAACCGTTTCCGGAAACCCCTTATGGTTGATCCGAATTTCGCGCACGAACCCGTCATCAAGGTCGATTTCCCGCACTTCGGAATCAAACAGCATCTCCACGCCCAGCCGTTCGGCCGTCGCATACAGCGCGTTCAGCAACGCCTTGCCGCCACCGAGGAAAAACGCATTGGTGCGCGACAGTGACAGCGTTCCGGTCAGTGACGGCTGGAACCGCACCCCGCACCCTTCCAGAAACGGCAACGCCGCCTGCGATGCCCGAATGGTCATCCTGGCGAGATGCTCATCGGTTTGCCCGCCGGTCACCCGCTTCAGATCGTCCCAGTATTCATCTTCGAGATAGGCGTCGGTCAGCACCGAGGTCGGCCCGGTATGCATCGCCCGCAAATTCCGCGTGTGGCGACTATTGCCGCCCCGCATGGTCTTCGGCGCGTGTTCCACCACCAGCACGCTCGCCCCGCCTTGCCGCGCGGTAATCGCCGCGCACAGCGCCGCGTTGCCACCGCCCACCACCAGCACGTCGTAAGTTCGGGTAAAATCCACCATCCCCCAGCATGTGCACACCACCCCGAACTGTGGCAATAGCCGGCAATCCCGGAGGATGAGCATGTCCCAGCTGATCGCCTATATTTCCTGCGCCGAAGATCGCCGCATCGACAGCATCTTGGTCGATCCCGTCGCCATGACCTTGGAAAAAATCGCCGAAACGCCCGTCCCCGGCCCGCCTGCGCCGGTGATGAGCATGGCGATGGCGATGTCGCCCGATAAACGCGTGCTCACCACCGCGGTCCGCCATCCGCCCTATCCGGCCGACGCCTTCGCCATCAATCCGGCCAGCGGCGCGCTGCGCCATCTCGGCGGCACCCTGCTGCCGGATGCCATGGCCTATATTAGCAAAACCGCCGGTGACGCCCATCTGCTCGGGGCGTCTTACGCGGCGTCCCTCGTCACCAGCATCAAATGCGTCAACGGCGTGCCGACCGGCGCACCGACGCAAACCCTGCCGACCCCCGACAAGGCCCACTGCATCATCACCGATCCGACCGGGCGCTTCGCCTATGTGCCGTGCCTCGGCGGCGACGTGATCTTGCGTTTTGCCTTCGATGCCGCCAGCGGCGAACTCTCGTCGCTGTCCGATGTCTCGGTCCGCAAAGGCGCCGGCCCACGCCATCTGCGCTTCGCCCCATCGGCTCCGTTCGCCTATTGCGTCAACGAACTTGACGCCACCATCGACGTCTATGCCAGCCAAGACGGCGCGCTGAGCCATTTGCAAACCGTCCGCCAACTCCCCGAAGGCGCCACCGGCCGCATCGCCGCTGCCGATATTCACCCGACCCCTGACGGGCGCTTTCTTTATGCCAGCGAACGTATGACCAACATCATTTCGATCTGGGCGGTCGATCCGGCGACGGGCCTGCTATCGGCGCGCGGTAACGTGCCGTGCGAAGCTGGCCCGCGCGGTTTTGCCGTCGACCCGTCCGGCCGCGTGCTGCTCTGCGCCGGCCAGGCGTCGCACCATGTCGGGCTTTTCGCGATTGATGCTGGCACGGGGGCGTTGACCGCCAAGGCGCGGTTGGCGGTTGGGCGCAATCCGAATTGGGTAGAGTTTATCAGCACAGTTTAAGAAAGCCTGTTCTTTTTGTAAACAAAAAGAACCAAAAAAACTTTCTCTCCGTTGGCGCACCGCCGCTTGTGAGCACTCGGAACCAAATAGATAAAGTTTTTTTGCTTCTTTGTTTTCAAACAAAGAAGATTCTTACTTCTTTTTATTGCCTTTTCTCACCTTCACCTCCGGAGCCAAAATCGTCTGCACCCGATCCAGAATCCGCAATCCCAGCCCACGATTGCCATGGCTTTGCAAAATATCCCGCCGCCCGCGCTCGGCGATCGCCCGCCCCCGCGTCGGGTCGGCCAGCACCGGGCGCAACAGATCATGCGCATGGTCCAGATCGGGATCGGCCCAATGCTGCCCTGCGCCATACGGATATTCGTCCGCCCGCACGGCAACCTGATCCGCGCGCACCAGCAATGAATTTTCCGCCCGCATGAAGTCGAGATTGCCCGACCATGCCGTGCCCAACGCCAGCCGCCCCAGCGCCATCGCTTCCCCCAGCCCGCGGCCGAAGCCTTCGGCGCGGTGCAGCGACACGAAGCAGTCGCATGCGCTGATCAGGCTCAGCACGCCTTGTGTGTCGAGCGGGGTGGACAGGACCTTGATCTGCGGGTCGTCGGCGAAGATTGCGCCCCAGTCGGACTCGGCTTCGCGCTCTTTCACTTTCAGCACCAGTTGCAAATCGGCGAACGGATTTTCCGCCCGCAGCCGATCGAACAGCAGCGGCACCGCATCAGGGTTCTTGCGCGCGGCGTAGGATGACATGTCGAAGAAATGCAGCAGCACAAACGCGCTCTCGCGAATGCCGAAATGGCGGCGCGGCAGCAGCGGCATCGGCGGGAACTGGATCCCCTGGCCGATCACGTGGCTCCTGATGCCGGACGCCGCCAGACTGTCATGCACGAAGCGGGAAATCGCCCAGACCTCGTTGAATTGTTGCAAGGCCGGCACCCATTCGGCGGGATAGGTCGGCAACTCCCACGCCGGCATGATGATGTTGTATCCGGCGCCGAGATCATTGCCCCGCGCCGCGAAGGCGGCCAGCACCCGTTCAACCTCGTCACCATTGACGTGGAAAATCCGGATACCGCCTGGCGCGGTCGTCACTTCCAACGGCGCCAGCAGCGCGTCATGCGCTGGATCGACGCGCTGGGCGTAGCGGAAAATATCCAGCACCTTGATATCCAGCCCCATCGCCAGTCCGGCGCGGACGTGGCTACGGAGTTGTTCACCCATGCCGATCGGCGCCCAAGGGTGGCCGATGATGGTGATCACGGTGTCGTCGATGCTTGCCACCCCGTTCAGTCCCAGCTTTTGGCGGCACGCGCGTCGCGCAACGCTTCAAGCCAGCGATGGCCATAGCCAGTATCGGGTTCTAAATGGGTGCCTTCCGCCCATTCATTCCAGGCGTTGACGAACAGTAGCTTTTCGTCACCAAGCAGAAAATCCCTGATTTCGTCGAGCTTTTCTTCGACATAAACCCCGAAAGCCTCGGGCGTTGCCTTGTCGAAACTGGTACCGCGCATGGGCTGGCGGGCGGTGTTGTCCCAGCCAGGGAACACGGCCGGGAAGCGGGAATAGGGCACCGTCGGGCGCGTGATAAAGGCGGCGGCGGTTTCCGGATAATCGTAACGATACCCGGTCCAGCCATCCTTCACCACT
>JANXRN010000230.1 GCA_025352995.1 Acetobacteraceae bacterium | reverse complement strand
GGCGTCAGCCCGCGGTCCGCGCCGTGTGGGAGCGCAGCGCCTGGTTGCTTGAAACAGTTTGTCATGCACAAATAGCGCGGTGGGCAATGCCCGCCGCGTTTTTGTTTCATGGCCATGGGTGCAACGATGGTATCTGACTCCAGGGATCAGGCGGCGGCTGGTGCGCGGATTTTCCTGGGCGATGCACCGCCGGCATTCTGCGCAGGCGTGGTTGTCGCTGTTCCGGATGAGCTTTGCCCGATTGAATTGCTGTCGGCCAGCGATCTGATCAGCACCACGACTTCCAACGCGGTGCGCATTGGCTGGGTTGGCAGCCGCGTGGTTGATCCGCGGTTACTCGCTGTCTCCGACTTGGAAAAATTCTTGCCGGTCCGCATCGCGGCCGGGGCGTTGGCGGTGAACAGGCCGTTGCGGGACCTCGATATTTCCCCGAACGCCTCGCTGTGGCTCGATGGCGGGCTGGTGTTGGCGGGGGCCTTGATCAACGGCAGGACGATCACCCAACCGCCCCGGGATGCGCCGTTCACCTATTGGCAAGTAGCGATGTCCGGCGGCGGGCTGATCCTGGCCGAGGATGTCGTGGTTGGGACGCTGGACGATGCTGGTTGGGGCAACGGTTTTGCCGACCAGACGGGGCTGGCGGCCCTGCTGGCCTTCCCATCCCAGCCTTGGCTTGGGGCCGAAGCGATTGCCCAGTTGCGCCAACGGCTCGCGGCTCGGGCGGCGCTGATCCATGTCGTAACCATTACCGACCCTGCGTTGCGCCTGGTGGTGGATGGCCGGATCATCCAGCCTGCCCGGGTTGAGGGAGACCATTATTTTTTCCATATCATTGGCGGCGCCACGGAAGTGCACCTGGCGTCGCGCGCGGTTGTGCCGGCCGAAATGCCGGATGCGGGTGGCGACCGGCGCCGGCTTGGGGTGTTCGTGCTGGGGATTTCGCTGCACGGTCCCCATATGCGGCTGGACATCGATCCGGTGGCGGCGAATTTGCGCGACGGGTTTCATGAGGCGGGACCCAACCGGGATCATTGCTGGACGGATGGCTATGCCAGATTGCCCGCCCGCCCGTTCGAACTGATGGGTGACGCGTTTGACGTGGAAGTTCGGATCGCCACCCCGTCGCTGCCTTATCGGGCTGATCCGCCCCATACGGCGCCAATTGCGCTGGTGCTGGATGCAAGTCTGCCGACGCCCGATCGCGACGCGGGATCAAACGTGATCATTGAGCAAATCAAGCTGCTGCAATTGCTTGGCTATGCCATCGTCTTCGTGCCGCTGCATAATTTCGCGCGGATTTCGCCCTATGCTGAGGCGTTGGAAGCACTGGGGGTCGAACTTGTGCACCGACCCTGGTACGATAATCTCGCGTTTCTGATGGCGACGCGGGGGGAGAGCTTTGCCTTCGCCTATGTGCATCGGCTTTGGGTGGCCGAGCAGGCGCTCCCGATTTTGCGGCATTTCCGACCGGAGATGAAAATCGTCTTCAATACCGCTGATTTGCACCATTTGCGCAGCCAGCGGGCCGCGGCATTGAGCGGCGACCCCGATGCAGCTGCAGCGGCGGCGCTGGAGCGCACCCGTGAACTGGCGGTGATTGCTGCAATGGATGCAACAATCATCTGCAACCGCGTCGAACAAGAATTACTGCGCGACGCGTTGCCGGACGCGAACCTGACCTATTTGCCCTGGGTAAGGGCGCCGATGTCAGGGGCGATCCCGGATTTCGCGGTTCGCCAGGGGATCATGTTTCTGGGCGGCTTCAATCATCCGCCGAATGCCGATGGGATCACCTGGTTTGTCCGTAACGTGATGCCGGTCCTGCGGTCGCAGGTGGCGGGCATTAGTCTGACAATTTATGGTGCGGATATGCCGCCGGACATATTTGCCCTGGCAGCGCCCGACATTATTGTTGTGGGCTACGTTGCGACGCTCAAGACCGCGTTTGATCGCCACCGGATCAGCATCGCGCCGTTGCGCTATGGCGCGGGCTTCAAAGGGAAAATTGCCGAAAGCCTGGCGCATGGTGTGCCGGTGGTGGGCAGCCCGATCGCCGCCGAAGGGACCGGGCTGGTGGATGGTGCGGAAATTCTGGTGGCTGACGATGCGGCGTCAATGGCGTCGGCGATTGCGAACCTTTATGGTGACAAGGACCGGTGGCAATTTCTATCGGACGCCGGACAGGCATTCGTTGCCCGCGAACTGTCGCCAGACGCCGGGCGCCGCACACTGCATGATACTTTGCGCGGCCTGGGGTTGCTGACATAGCTCGTAACTGCCCAGGTTCTTTGTTGAGAGAGGCTCCAAAGCAAGTGAAATCAAAAGGCAAGCAGTTCTTTTTGTGAACAAAAAGAACCAAAAAAACTTTCTATCTATTCCTTGCCGTTGGCGTGCGCCCCCGGCAACAGCGAAGCGCTCGGAACCAAAGTGGTAATGTTTTTTTGCTCCTTTTTTTCAAAAAAAGGAGTGCTTTCTTGGCTTTAATCTTCCTGCGGTAAGGGCCATCGAGAACCTGGCAGTTACCATCGTTCGTTGGCTTATTGACCAAGATCGAAATTTAGAGGCGGCCTGGCTTGCAATTGCAACTGCGCGCTTCTACTAACGACGATGAGTTGATTATACGGCCCCGGCCCTGTCGGCGAGGGAAGGTACGTCTGGGAGAATTGGCTGGATGGACACGCTGGCCATAAATGCGCCGATTTTGTTCGGCGAGAACGGCAATTATCGCCGTTTTACGGTGCGCGGCTGGTCCGATCCCGACAATCCGGTGCGCACCTGGACTGACAGCCATGTCGCTGAGTTGGAATTCAAAACTGGCCTGCTCAAGCGTGATCCCTTGCTGCGGGTGGAGGCGGTGCCGTTTCTGGCCGATCAGGCGCTGCCGTATCAGGAGCTGGGGGTCTACCTCAACGGGCTATGGCTGAACTTTGTCCGCGCCACCAATCACGTCGTGTTCGATACACGGGTGCCGCGCACCTATCTCAACGCGCAGCGCAATTTGCTGAGCTTCGCCATCCCGCGCGCGACCTGCCCGAAGGACGAAGGCTGGAACGAGGATGAACGTTCGCTGGGGTTTGCGTTCCTCAAGATCGAACTGCTCGATAGCTGAGCCGGCCCGAAACCGGACAACGATCAAAATCCTATGGTGCGCTGGCGGACTTCGCATTACACGGAGGGATGATTGACGGTCCGGTGACGGACAAGTTGCTGGTAATCGGGGACAAGCATGACGGATGAAGCGATTATCTACCGCGGTGCGGTGGACGGGTTGGATAATGGCACGGTCAAGGGCTGGTGCGCCGAAAACCCGAATGTCGGCAATCAGGTGGTGGTGTCGATCTACGACTATGACCAACTGATCGGCACCGCCCAAGCGGACCGCTTCCGCCCTGATCTGACATTCGACGGGCTGACCGGCAGCCACGCCTATGAATTTGACCTGCCGGTCGCGCTCTATGACGGGCGTGACCATGTGTTCAGCGTGACCGTCGGGACACCGCCGCAGAAGCTGGGGACCTTGTCGATCATCCAGCTGATCGATCCGGAAACCGCCTATGTCGGCGAAGTAGAGGGCCTGGTTGGCCGGCAGATTACCGGCTGGGTCAGCAATCGGGAAAAGCAAACCCGATCACACGAGGTTTATGTGATCCAGGATGGCGTGGTGATCGCCAACGGGACGGCGTCCGGTGGGGATGCCGCGCGCTTC
>JANXRN010000168.1 GCA_025352995.1 Acetobacteraceae bacterium | reverse complement strand
GCAATTTTTGCCCCGTTCGGGATGGCGCCAGCCGGTGCGCCGCCAGTGGCCTGGCTGATCGGTTTCGCTGCCTGGGTCGGCAAAATTGCCGTGCTCGGGGTCGCGCTGTCGGCGTTTGAAACCTCGATTGCCAAAATGCGGGTGTTCCGGGTGCCGGAATTTCTCGGCATTGCGGTGCTGTTCGCCATGCTGGCGGTGGTGTTCCTGTTCGTCAGCCAGGGGTTCGCCTGATGGGGCATCTGGCCTATGACGCAGCGCATCTGTTTGGCGGCTTGGTGTTGGCGCTGTCGTTTGTGCTGCTTTATCAGCGCCGGCTGACGGCGGTAATCAATGCCTATGCGCTGCAAGCTTTGGTGCTGGCGATCGCGGCGGCGTGGGAAGCCTGGGCGCAAGGCGCGCCGCATTTGTTCCTGACGGCAGCGATAACCTTGGGCGCCAAGGCGATTGCGATCCCGTTGGGCATGCATAATTTCGTGCGCCGGCTCGGGATGGATCGGACGTTGGAATCGGCATTGGGCGTGTTCCCATCGATGGCAATCGGTGTCGGGCTGGTGGCGCTGTCAATCCTGGTGGTGCTGCCGGTGACGGCGCAGTCCCATACCCTGACCCGCGAAGACCTGGCGCTCGCGCTGTCGGTTGTGCTGATGGGCATGCTGATGATGATCACGCGGCGCACCGCGCTGACCCAGGTGATCGGCTTCATGTCGATGGAAAATGGGCTGATTCTTGCCGCCGTTAGCGTCGAAGGCATGCCGCTGGTGGTCGAACTGACGGTTGCGGTGCTGGTGCTGCTCGCCTTTGCGGTGTTCGGGGTGTTTTTCTTCCGCATCCGCGACCGGTTCGCCAGCCTCAGCCTCGATCATCTGGATCGGGTTGGTGAGGGGCCACGATGATCGCGGAACTGGTCCCGCTGGTGCCGCTGCTGGCGGCCGTGGTGCTTGGGTTTGTGCCCGATCGGGTGATCGGCGGGTGGATGACCATCGCCGCCAGTACTGCCGCCTTTGCATTAGCCTGTGCGCTGCCGTGGCAGATGGGCGCCGGGACGCTGCTGCTGGTCGATCCGCTTTCCGCCCACATGGCGATCCTGACCAGCTTTGTTGGCATGACCACCGCCTGGTTCAGCCTGCGCTATATTGAAATCGAGATGATCACCGGCCGGTTGGATGCGCTGCGCGCGCGGCAATATCATGTGCTGCTCATGGCGTTTCTCGGCTTCATGCTGCTGGCGCTGCTCTCCAACAATCTCGGGCTGACCTGGGGCGCGATCGAGGCCGCGACCATTGCCGCGGTGCTAGTGGTGGGCCTGCCACGCACCGATCTGGCGATTGAGGCGTCGTGGAAAATGTTCGTGCTCTGCGGGGTCGGCATCGCCCTCGCTTTGTTCGGCACAATCGTGCTGTATCTGGCGGCGCAACCCAGCCTCGGGCCCGGTCTGCCAGCGATGAGCTGGAGCGCACTGGCAGTGGCGGCCCCTGGCTTCAAGGCGCCGCTGCTGAACCTCGCTTTCGTTTTTCTGCTGATCGGCTATGGCACCAAGGCAGCGCTGGCGCCCTTGCATGCCTGGATGCCGGATGCCCATGCCGAAGGGCCAACGCCGGTGGCAGCCGTGCTGTCGGGATCGATCCTGAACGTGGCGCTGGCGGTGTTGTTGCGGGTGCGCGGCCTGATGGCATCCAACCCGGACGCGATCAGCCCTGGCCCGCCGATGATGGCGCTGGGGTTGTTGTCGCTGCTGCTGGCCGCCTTCGCGCTGTGGCGGCGCTATGATGTCAAGCGGTTCTTCGCCTTTTCGAGTGTGGAACAATCCGGATTGGCGGCGTTCGCATTCGGGATTGGCGGGCCGGCGGCGATGTTCGCCGGAATGCTGCACGTAACCTTGCATACGCTGATCAAGGCCGCGATTTTCCAATGCGTCGGACGCGCGAGCCAGTTGAAAGGCGGGCAGAAATTCGCCGATATTGGCGGGCTGATTGCAAGCCATCGGGCGCTGGGTTTGACGTTGGCGGCAGGCATTGTCGCAGTCGCCGGAATGCCGCCCTTCGGGCTTTTCAGTAGTGAGTTCCTGATTATGCTGGCCACCATCCGGTCCTGGCCATGGCTCGCCCTGCCAGTTGGGGTGGGGCTGGTGGTCGGCGGCTGGGCGCTGTTCAACCGGTTGATCTCGCTGTGCCTCGGCGAGCCGACGCCCAATCGCGGACCGGGGCCGGCGCTAATCGATCTGGTGCCAGCCTGGCTGCACCTCGCGCTCGTGGTGGTGCTCGGCATGGCGATGCCGGCCGGCATGGTGGCATGGTTCACCACCCTGGCAGGGGGCCTGCGATGATCGCGGCCGAGATTTTACGCGCTGCCCCGACTGCACCCTGCGCCCCGTTTCCGCGCCATGTGCTAACGCCCGACGCCTGGGCCGCGTTGGTCGACGCGCTGCAGGGCGATCGCGATGTGGCGCTGCTGTCGATGTGGGCTGACAGCCAACAGGTTTATTGCCTGTTCCATGATGCGGGCAATGGCGATTTCATTCTGGCATCGGTGCAAGTCGATGCCGGCGCCTACCGCGCTTTGTCCCCTGCTCGCCCGGCAGCTTCGTGGTTCGAACGGTCAATCCATGATCTGTTCGGCCATGTTGCCGAGGGCGGCACCGATGACCGGCCCTGGCTCGATCACGGACATTGGGACCAGCACGCGCCACTCTCGCCGCGCGCCACGCCGAGCCTGATGGCGGCTGAGCCACCGCAATTCCTGCCATCGGATGGCGATGATCTGCACCAGATCGCGGTCGGGCCGGTCCATGCCGGGATTATCGAGCCGGGGCATTTCCGCTTCACTGCACAGGGTGAAACGATTGTGCGGCTGGAAATACGGCTTGGCTATTTGCACAAGGGCACGCTGGGTCTGATGCGCGGCAAGTCGCCACGCGCGGCGGCCCGTTTTGCCGCACGGCTGTCAGGCGACAGCACAATTGCCCATTCGATCGCCTTTGCCCGCGCGGCGGAGGCGGCTTGCGCGGTTGAAGCGCCGCCGCGCGCGGTGATGCTGCGTGCGGTGATGGCGGAGTTGGAACGGGTAGCGAACCATCTCGGTGACTGCGGGGCGATTGCCAATGATGCCGCGTTTGCCTTCCTGCCGGCGCGCTTCGGCTGGCATCGCGAGGCGTTGCTGGGCGCGTCGTTCGCGGCTTTCGGGCATCGGTTGATGATGGATTGCGTGATCCCGGGCGGGGTGGCCGGCGACCTTGCCGATGATGGCAGCATCCTGTCGGCGCTGGCGGCGATTGAAGGCGAGTTGCCTGGGCTGCTGCGGGTGTATGATGATTATTCCAGCTTGGTCGATCGCATGGTGGGCACTGGCACGGTGCGCCCTGATCTGGTGCATCGTTTCGCCGCCGGTGGGTTTGTCGGGCGCGCATCCGGGCGGGATTTCGATCTGCGGCGCAGCCCTGCTTATGCGCCCTATCGCGACATGGCGTTCGATGTTCCGCTGTTGCAGGCGGGCGACGTTGATGCGCGGTTCCGCATCCGCGTGGCGGAAATGACCGTCAGTATCGATCTGCTGCGCCGCTTGCTGGCGGGCCTGCCGGATGGGCCGCTGACCGTGCCACTGCCGTTGGCGTCCGGTGAAGGGATCGGCTGGGCGGAAGGATTTCGCGGCGATATCTGGACCTGGCTGCGGCTGGATGGCGGGCAAATCGCGGCGGTGTTCATGCGTGACCCAAGCTGGCTGCAATGGCCGCTGCTGCAAGCGGCGATGGAGGGCAACATCGTGGCCGATTTCCCGTTATGCAATAAATCCTTCAATTGTTCTTATTCCGGGGTGGATTTGTAATGGTCTGGCGCACCATCGCCCGCACGCTCCGCCACCGCCCGCTGACGGTGCCGCCCGACGCAATAAGCGATGCGGCCACCCAAGACCTCGCCGATCGGCTTGCTGCCGTATCGAAACGACGGCTCGGCCGCAGCCTGGCGATACGGCAGGTTGATGCCGGGAGTTGCAATGGCTGTGAGCTTGAAATCAACATGCTCAACGGCATCGTCTATGATCTGGAACGGTTCGGATTGCGTTTTGTTGCCAGCCCGCGCCATGCCGATGTGCTGCTGGTGACCGGCCCGATCACGCGGAACATGCAGGATGCTTTGCGGCGCACCTATGATGCAACGCCGGACCCGAAATTCGTTGTCGCCGTCGGCGATTGTGCGGTCGATGGCGGGGTGTTCAAGGGCAGCTACGCGATCCACGGCGGGGTGGACAGCACGGTGCCGGTTGATCTGGTGGTGCGCGGCTGCCCGCCAACGCCGGCACAGTTGTTGGAAGGGTTGCGACTGCTGGTAGAGGCGAATGCCACCTGACGCTGCCGGAGCGATAGCCGACAGATGTTCGGAAACATGGTTGACAGGTACGGCTCCGCCAGCGGCCGCGTTATTGTGCGGGCGAACGATCTGTTGGCGACGAGAATACCCTCGGTGCCGATAGCTCCGCGACCTTGCGATCAGCGGTCAGCGCCGTCCGAAAATTTCGGGTCCTGCAAAGGGCGGCTTGGGAGGTATCTTTTTGTCTAAAAAAGATCGCCGCCCTTAACCCTAGATTCACTTCCCCAAGATATCGTGAAAATGCGCGCAGGAAAAAGTCTGGCGTTGCACTCAAACCTTCAGGCGGTTGCAACAAAAGGATATTCCGCATGTTTTCCGTGAACACCAATCTCAGTGCGATGGCTGCGCTTTCCACCCTGAACAGCACCCAGGCGATGCTGCAGCATACCCAGCAGACCATTGCCACTGGCAAGAAAGTATCAATGTCGTCGGACAATCCGGCGATTTTCGATATTTCCAATTCCATGAACGCCGATTTGTCCGGCCTCGCTGCGGTGTCGGACAATTTGTCGTTCGGCAATGCGACTGTTTCGGTGGCGACGTCAGCGGCGTCGCAGGTCTCGTCGGCGCTGGCGACGCTGAAAAACACTGTCGTGCAAGCTCAGCAGCAGGGCATTGACCCGACGGTGATGGGGACCCAGATCACCGCGATCCTGGCCAATATCGATCAGTTTTCCATAAGTGCGACTTTCAATGGGGTGAATTTGCTTGATGGCACCTCGCCATCGCTCAACGTCGTCCAGGACATGAAAGGTAGCCAGATCACCGTTGCCAACCAGAACACCACGGCGGCTGGGCTGGGCCTGACCGGACTCGGGGTGAACAGCACCGCGATGAAGATGACGTTCAATAATACGTTTGCCGTCGCCAATGCTGACAAGGTGGTGCTGTCGGACGGCACGAAAAGCTACACGTTCGAGTTCTCCGATGGCTCAGCGCCGACCACCAGCACCCCGTCCGCCACCAACACTGTCACTGCGGTGCAAGTCACTCCGGCCAGCCAATCCAACCTGCAAATGATCGGCGCGATGGTCGCGGCGATGAAAACTGCGGGCTTCGGTGCGGCGGTGCAAAGTGACGGTAGCGTCGATGTCGGCGGCAAGGGCATCACCAACGCTGCGTCCTCCTCCACCTTCGCGAGCGGCGGCGCGACCAACACGGTATTGTCCGGCGCCTCGGCGGCGATCTCGATCGTTGATGCGGCGATCGCCGCGATGAGCACCAAGACATCTAGTCTTGGCCAGGCCCAGCAGCAGATCACCGGGATGGCGAACTTCACCTCGGGCTTGTCGAGCTCGCTGACTGCTGGTCTCGGCGCGCTGACGGACGCTGACATGGCGGCCGAAAGTGCCAAGTTGCAGTCACTGCAAACCAAGCAGTCGCTGGCAATCCAGGCGCTGTCGATCGCCAACCAGGGACCGCAGGCGCTGATGTCGCTGTTCCGCTAATCGCAGCGCGTAGCACCTAAGTGTCTGTCCGGAAAGTCTGCCGGGTCGGCCCGACGGTGCTCTTTGCCCCTGGGAGCGTCGGAAATTTGCCAGGATGTCCCCGCATCCTGGCGGCATTTCCTCCTTCCCAGGGCCAAAAATCCCTCGCCGGCCCTCCGCCAGCAGACTTTCCGGACAGACACTGAGACCGGACAAAGCCTGCGAGGCCCACGAAACCTCGCAGGCTGTTGTTTGTCTGGCGGGCGTCAATAATATTTCATTTCCGAACAGGACCACCCATGTACGGTGCTTCAACTTATACCCGCAACACCGATCTGGGTGGGGCGACGCCACGGGAAACCGAAGCCGTGGCCTTTGGGCTTTGCAACGCGCGGCTCAGCCAGGCCAGCACGCCGGCGGAACGGGTGGCGGCGCTGCACAAGACGCATTTGCTATGGGCGATCCTGGTGCGGGATTTGTCCAACGCGGGCAACCGCCTACCGGAGCCGCTACGTCAGCAATTGCTCAGCATCGGTGTCTGGGCGATGTCCTACAGCGTGGCGGCGATGACCAATGATGCGAGTTTGCAGCCATTGATTGAGGTTAATCGCAATCTGGCCGATGGATTGCGCACCCCGATCGTGGCCGTTCGGCCGCCAATGCGGGCCGAGCAGGGCATGCGCAGTTTCAGCGCCTAGCAAGGTCGATGCGCGCATCGATCATGGCGACAACCGCGGTCAGAATCCGCCTGGCCGGTGCCTGACGATAGGCAAACACATCGCCTTCTGGCCGGTCATGCACGATCATTCCGGTTTCCACCTCGAACACCACCAACGTCCCATCCGGCATCAGGCCGCAATCCAGGCCGAAATAATCGAGGCCGATGCGGGCCGCAATTTCTTCTAGTGCACGGATCGCACAAGGTGGAAAGACGGCGCTGATGTCGGCGAGGAAAGCCGCTTCTTCCGCGCGCTTGCCAGCATCGCGATCCATCCCGGCGTTGTAGTACCACACTGCCCAATCATCATGGATTGCCATGTGGAACGGCATCGGCATGCCATCGACAAACACCACGCGGAACTTTCGCCATAGACCATC
>JANXRN010000142.1 GCA_025352995.1 Acetobacteraceae bacterium | reverse complement strand
GCGGCCGGGGGCGACATACCAGGTGAACGAGCCACCTCCCCTGCCCGCCACGCCGCAAGGCCAGGCGATGGATCTGGCGATTTTGTATGAAGACAACGACCTCATCGTGCTCGACAAGCCGGCCGGTCTGGTCGTCCATCCTGCCCCGGGCAATTATGACGGCACCCTGGTCAACGCGCTGATCGCCCATTGTGGCGACAGCCTGACCGGCATTGGCGCCGAGCGCCGGCCCGGCATCGTGCATCGGCTGGATAAGGACACATCTGGCGTGATGGTGGTGGCCAAGACTGAACTGGCTAACGCCGCGCTGACCCAGGCCTTTGCCGCGCGGGATATGGATCGCGCCTATCTTGCCCTGGTGTGGGGCCTGCCAACCCCAGTCGCTGGAGATATCGAAGGCGCGATCGGGCGTGATCCGCGGGAACGCAAACGCATGGCGGTGCGCGGGGCGGGCGGCAAATACGCGCTGACCCACTACCGGACGCTGGCCAACCACGGGCTCGACGCGGCGCTGCTGGAATGTCGCCTCGCCACCGGGCGCACCCATCAAATCCGAGTCCATCTATCCCATGCCGGCCATCCGCTGGTTGGCGATCCGGTCTATTTGCGCCGCATTCCGGGCGCAGCCAAAGGCTTGCCGCCCGATTTGCGCGGCGCATTGCTGGATTTTCCACGGCAGGCGCTGCACGCAACCCGGCTCGGCTTTGCCCATCCAAGGGACGGAAAATACCTGTCCTTTACCACCGCGCCACCGCCCGACATGTTGGAGTTGTTCAGTCTTTTGGGATTCCGTCCCGCCGCCTGGGAGAACCTTTCAAGACCTTAATCTGGCGGAAAGCGCACGGAATTATTGACCGGACCAGTGTTGTCCTGTATGAAAGACATCAAGCAAACAGCGATCCGCGCCAAGGGTGCGCGCACCGCAGGATCAGCCAGGGACATGTTGCCGATATCGGGGCAGTCGCTGGTGGTTGATGATCTTTCCATGCACCCCGGCTTGGCCATCTGGCCGACCGCAACCTGGCTTTTCAGCTGCGCCATCCCGGGCAGTGTGATGACCAAAAATAGGAGCCTGTGATGGCTGCTGCGATTATCAATGTTGCCCCCGAAGGCAATCTGACCCGTTATTTGCAGGAAATCCGCAAGTTTCCGATGCTTGCCGCCCAGGATGAGCTCGATCTGTCCAAGCGCTGGCGCGATACCGAAGACATGGACGCCGCCCACAAGCTGGTCACATCCCATCTCCGCCTGGTTGCCAAAATCGCGATGGGCTATCGCGGCTACGGCCTGCCGGTCGGCGAACTGATCAGCGAAGGCAATGTCGGGATGATGCAAGCGGTCAAACGCTTCGATCCCGAACGCGGCTTCCGCCTGTCTACCTACGCGATGTGGTGGATCCGCGCCGCCATTCAAGAATACATCCTGCATAGTTGGTCGCTGGTGAAAATGGGCACCACCGCCGCCCAGAAGAAGCTGTTCTTCAATTTGCGCCGCCTCAAAGGGCAGATGCAGGCGATTGATGACGGCGACTTGCAGCCCGAGCAAGTGGCGAAAATCGCCCACGCGCTCGATGTGCCGGAACAAGACGTGATCAACATGAACCGCCGTCTGGCAGCGCCCGATCACAGCCTTAACGCGCCGTTGCGCGCCGACAGCGAAGGCGAATGGCAGGATTGGTTGGTCGATAATGCCGAAAGCCAGGAACAGGCGATCGGCGAACGCGAAGAGGCCACTGGCCGCAAGGCGTTGCTCGCCAGCGCGTTGAAAACCCTCAACGAACGGGAACGCCACATCCTGATCGAACGCCGTCTGAAAGATAACCCGACCACCTTGGAAGATCTGTCGCAGCACTACGACATCTCCCGCGAACGGGTGCGCCAGATCGAAGTGCGGGCGTTCGAAAAGCTGCAAAAGGCGATGCATAGCCAGGTCGCCGCCCAGCGTTTGGCAGCCCAGGCGCAGGTCGCCAGCCATAACCCGATGCACGCCATCGCCTGATGATGCGTGACGCCGCCGGGGCCACGTGCTTTGCTCCGGCGGTGAACATGCCCGCGCCCGCCTGATATGGCCCAACTCAGCGACGATTGCTTTGCGTTCGGCGGGGCGTTGCTGCCGCTCGGCGACGCGCGCGCCCAGATCATCGCGCGCTACGGCTGCCATCTGACCTGTGAAACTGTCGCGCTGTGGGATGCGGACGGTCGGGTGCTGGCGGATGGCTTTGTCGCGCCGATGAACTTGCCACCGGAAACCAATTCCGCCGTCGATGGTTATGCCATTCATCACGCCGACCTTGCGCCCGACGCCCCAACCGAACTGACAGTGATCGGCCGCGCCGCCGCCGGCCATCCGGTGCTGGCCGCCAGCCCGCGCGGCCAGGCGCTGCGCATTTTCACCGGCGCGGTGGTTCCTGCCGGCCCCGACACGGTGATGATGCAGGAAGACTGCGTTGAAACGCCCGCCGGCGTGTCAATCCAACCCGGCATTCGCCGTGGCGCCAATTTGCGCCCAACCGGTGAGGACATCGCCATCGGCGCCACCGCGCTCCCAGCTGGCACTCGCTTGTCCCCGGCCGATCTTGGCTTGCTCGCAGCCCTTGGCCAAACCCATGCAATCGTTCGCCGCCGGCTGCGAGTCGCCCTGTTTTCCACCGGCGACGAACTCGCCAGCGCCCCTGCCCCATTGCGCCCTGGCCAGATTTACGACGCCAACCGGATGATGCTCGCCGCCCTGCTGCGCCGGCGCGGCGCCGACGTCATCGATGGTGGCATCTTGCCCGATGATCC
Organism: Acetobacteraceae bacterium; assembly: GCA_025352995.1. Classification (GTDB taxonomy): domain Bacteria; phylum Pseudomonadota; class Alphaproteobacteria; order Acetobacterales; family Acetobacteraceae; genus CAITOL01. The sequence goes on along the minus strand of JANXRN010000142.1, from coordinate 16,458 downwards.
CGCCGCCACGGCGCGCGCCTTCATCGCCGCGAAGGCCGATCTGATCATCACCTCGGGCGGCGTTTCGGCGGGGGAAGAAGACCATGTCCGCACCGCAATCCTTGCCGCCGGCACGCTTGAATTCTGGCGCGTAGCCATCAAGCCCGGCCGCCCGGTGGCGCTCGGCCGGATTGGCGACACGCCCTTGCTCGGCCTGCCTGGCAACCCGGTCGCCGCCCTGGTGACGCTTGCAACCGTCGGCCAGCCTTTGCTCGATCGCCTGGCCGGGGCTGTCGACGCGCCGCCGATGCGCTTCAACGTCACCAGCGCCTTCGCCTACCGCAAGAAAGTCGGCCGCCGCGAATATGTCCGGGTGCAGATCCGCGACAATCGCGCCCACCGCTTTGCGAAAGAAGGCGCCGGCATCATCACCTCCCTAACCGGCTCGGACGCACTGCTCGAACTGCCCGAGACCATGACAGCGCTTGGCCAGGGTGACTTGGTGCCCTGCATTCCGCTCGGGCTGATCTATGGCTGAGTACCTCGTCGCCCCGACCCCGGATGATCCGGCGCTCACCCGCGAAGTGGTCGGCATCGACCATACCGGCGCCGAAATCACCAGCCGCGTCCCCGTCGAACGGCCGCTAACCTTGTTCCTCAACGGCCAGGAAATCGTCACCATGATGACGATCGGCGACCGCCCGGACTGCCTCGCCGTCGGCTACCTGATCAACCAGAACATGCTGGCGCCCAACGAACCGATCGAACAAATCGATGTCGATACCGAACTCGACATCGTCGTCGTCCGCACCAAACGCCGCACCAACTACGAAAAGAAACTGCGGCGCAAAACCCTCACATCGGGCTGCGCCCAAGGCACCGCCTTTGGCGACCTGCTCGAACGCTTCGAAACCATCTCGCTCGACCCCAGCGCGCGCCTGCGCATCTCCTGGCTTTACGCGCTGTCCAAACAGATCAACACCACCCCCAGCCTCTATCTGACCGCCGGCGCCATCCATGGCTGCGTGCTGTGCGAACAAGACCGCCCGCTGGTCTATATGGAAGATGTCGGGCGCCACAACGCGATTGACAAAATTGCCGGATGGATGCGGCTGAATAACGTTTCCGCGCAGGGTAAATTATTCTACACCACCGGCCGGCTGACGTCGGAAATGGTGATCAAAACCGTGCAAATGGGCCTGCCCATCCTGATCAGCCGATCGGGCTTCACCGCCTGGGGCGTCGATCTCGCGCGCCAGGCCGGGTTGACCCTGATCGGGCGGGCGCGGGGGCAGCGGTTTTTGTGTTTGTCCGGGGCGGAGCGGTTGGTGTTTGATCGCGGTCCAGGTCGGGACGACAGCGAGGAAGAATGAAGGCAAGCAGTTCTTTTTGTGAACAAAAAGAACCAAAAAAACTTTTTCACACTTGGTACGGTTGCCGTGCGACTGCGGTCAATTCCCGAGCCAACGGCCAGAATTGAAAAAGTTTTTTTGCTTCTTTGTTTTCAAACAAAGAAGACCTTCCTTACCCTTCCTTCAAACCGTCTCAGTATCCAAAGCATACCCCGCCGCCCGCACCGTCCGCACCAAATCCAGCTCACCCTCGCCATTGATCGCCTTGAGCAGCCGGCGGATATGCACATCCACCGTGCGCGGCTCGACATGGATATCCTTGCCCCACACCGCATCGAGCAGTTCTTCGCGGGTAAACACCCGGCGCGGATGGTTAAGGAAGAATTCCAGCAGCCGATATTCGGTCGGGCCAAGATGCAGCGCGCGGGCGTTGCGGCTGACCCGGTGCGATGTCAGGTCCATGATCACGTCATGGAAATTCAGATGCCCTTTGGCCGGCACGGTGTTGGACCGGCGCAGTAGTGCCCGCACCCGGGCGAGCAGCGCTTCGATGCTGAACGGTTTGGTGATGTAGTCGTCGGCCCCGGTGTTAAGCCCGCGGACGCTGTCCTGGTCCTCGGCGCGGGCGGTGACCATGATCACCGGTAGGTCGCGGGTTTCCGGGCGGCGGCGGATTTGCCGGCAGACTTCGATGCCCGACATCACTGGCAGCATCCAGTCGAGCAGCACCAGGTCCGGCTGGGTTTCGACGATGCGGGTGATCGCTTCCTGGCCGTCCACCGCTTCTTCCACCCGGTAGCCGTGTTTTTCCAGATTATAGCGCAGCATGGTGGCAATGGCGGCGTCGTCTTCGACCACCATCACCAGCGGTTTGGTCTGGGCAGAGAAACCTTCTTGCATACGGTTCATCCTTGTGTCGGCCGCACGACGGCGAATGAGGAGCTATCGGCTTTCGGCCGTGCCCCGGTAAGCGGTTCACCGGCAACAGCGTAGTAGATCGTTTCGGCAATGTTGGTCGCGTGATCGCCAATGCGTTCGAGGTTTTTGGCAATGAACAGCAGATGGGTGCACGGGGTGATATTGCGCGGGTCTTCCATCATGTAAGTGATCAGCTCACGAAAGATGGTGTTGTAGAGATCGTCGATCGGCGCGTCGCTGCGCCAGACCTGCAGGGCTTTTTCGGTGTCACCATCGCCGATGGCATCGACCACCATTTTCAGATTTTCCTGCACCAGACGCGCCATTTGCGCCAATCCGCTGAGCGGAAAGCTGAGGCTGAACTGGCTAAGCACCACGCTGCGCTTGGCGACGTTGGCGGCGTAATCGCCAATGCGTTCGAGATCGGTGGTCATTTTCAGCGACGAAACGATCTGCCGCAAATCCTGCGCCATTGGCTGGCGCAGCGCCAGCATGCGGATAACGAATTGTTCGGCTTCATGCTCCATCGCATCGACCGCCGGATCGGCTTCGATCGCTTTGTTGGCGGCAGCTGCGTCACGTTGCACCACGCCCTGGATGGCGAGTTCGACCTGGTTTTCCACCATGCCGCCCATTTCGGTCATCAGGGCGCGCAAGCGTTTCAGTTCGTTTTCGTAGCTTTTGACGATATGGTCAGTCATTGGAAACTCCTCAGCCGAACCGGCCGGTAATATATTCCTGGGTGCGCTTTTCTTTCGGCGCCGTAAACATCTGGGCGGCAGGCGCCACTTCGACCATTTCGCCAATGTAGAAAAACGCCACCTGGTCGGCGCAGCGCGCAGCCTGCTGCATGTTGTGGGTGACGATGGCGATGGTGAAGTCATGCTTCAATTCGTCAATCAGCTCCTCGATTTTCAAGGTGCTGATCGGATCGAGTGCCGATGTCGGCTCATCCAGCAAAATCACTTCCGGCCGCACCGCAATGGTGCGCGCGATGCACAGGCGCTGCTGCTGGCCGCCCGACAGGCCGGTCGCCGAGGTGGTCAAGCGATCTTTCACTTCGCCCCACAACGCCGCCCGGGTCAGCGACCATTCCACCCGTTCATCCATTTCCGCCCGGCTGAGTTTTTCGTGCAGCTTCACCCCGAAGGCGATGTTGTCGTAGATCGACAGCGGAAACGGCGTCGGCTTCTGGAACACCATGCCGATCCGACTGCGCAATTGGTTGAGGTCCATGCCAGGAGCGATGATGTTGTCGCCATCCATCATCACCTCGCCGGTCGCGCGCTGGCCGGGATAAAGATCATACATCCGGTTCAGCACCCGCAGCAGGGTGGATTTGCCGCAGCCGGACGGGCCGATCATTCCGGTGACTTGCCCTGCCGGAAAGTCGAGATTGATGCTCTTCAGCGCCTTATGCGCGCCATAGTAGAAATCGAGATTGCGAATGGAAATGCGCGCGTCATGCAACGGTTCGGACGCACGGGCTGACATCGCGCCAATATTGGGCTTGGTGGTGGTGCTCATGATTGGCTCCAAATTCATCTAGCTGCGCGGACGCAGAACAATACGGGCAAGCACGTTCAAGGCCAGCACGCCGAAGGTGATCAAAAGGGCGGCAACCCAGGCCAGATCGACCCAATCATCGAACGGCGATCCGGCATACTGATAGATGGTAACCGGCAGGCTCGACATTGGCTGGGCCAGGCTCAGCGACCAGTTGAGGTTACCGAGGGAGGTAAACAGCAGCGGCGCGGTTTCCCCGGCGATGCGGGCAATCGCCAGCAGCACCCCGGTTGCGATCCCGTCAAGGGCAGCGCGATAGCAGATGAAGACGATGGCTTTCCATTTCGGCGCGCCCAGCGCAACGGCTGCTTCGCGCATCGCCACCGGAATAAGCCGCAGCATGTCTTCGGTCGTGCGCACCACAATCGGGATCACGATCACTGCCAGCGCCACCGATCCGGCGAGGCCGGAAAACCCGCCAAACGGGCTGACCAGCACGGTGTAGACAAACAAGCCAATCAGGATTGATGGCGCCGACAGCAGCACGTCCGACACAAACCGCACTGCATCGCCGAGCTTGCTGCCGGCGGAATATTCCGCGAGGTATGTTCCGACCAGCAGGCCGATCGGGGTGCCGATCAACGTGCCCAACCCGGTCTGGATCAGGCTGCCGATAATCGCGTTGAGCAAGCCACCATGCGAACCGGGCGGCTTGGTGACCGTGGTGAACACCCCGAGCGATAGGCCCTTGGCCCCGAGATAAAGCAACGTCGCCAGAATCAGCAGCAGGAACGCCAGCCCGATTGCGGTTGCCAGCAGGCACAGCGCCTGCACCAGCCGATCCTGATTGCGCCGGTTGCGCGATAGCCGGTCCGCAACCGTCGCGTCGCGCGACGGGCTGGACGATAATGCCGCGCCGCTCATGCTTTCGCTCCGCTACGCAGCAACATGCGGGAAATCGCCAGCACGATGAAGGAAATCACGAACAGCAGGAACCCAAGCGCCAGCAATGATGCGAGTTTGAGGCTGCCAGCAGGGCTTTCGGGAAATTCGAGCGCCACCAGGGACGCGATCGTGTTGCCCGGCCCGAAGATCGATGTCGCAATCCGGTTGGTGTTGCCGATCACGAAGGTCACCGCCATGGTTTCGCCGAGCGCGCGTCCCAGCCCGAGCATGATGCCGCCCATCACCGATACGCGCGTGTAAGGGATAACGATGGCGCGCATCACTTCCCAAGTGGTGCAGCCCAGGCCGTAGGCGCTTTCCTTGAACACTGGCGGCACGGTCTGGAACACATCGCGCATGGTGGCCGCAATGAACGGAATGATCATCACCCCGAGGATCAGCGCGGCCGTGAAGATGCCGGTGCCGAAAGGCGGCCCTTGAAACAGGAAGCCGATGCCGGGTAGATCGCCCAGCAGATCGATCACGAAGGGCTGCACATAGGTGCCCATGAACGGCACGATGATGAAAAACCCCCACATGCCGTAAATGATCGATGGAACCGCTGCGAGCAGTTCAACCGCAGTGCCCACCGGGCGGCGCAGCCAGGCCGGCGCCAATTCGGTCAGCCAGAAGGCGATCCCGAAGGCCACCGGCACCGCCATGATCAACGCCATGATGGACGTCACAATGGTGCCGTAAATTGGCACCACGGAGCCGAAAATCTCCTTCACCGGGTCCCAGTCATCACTGGTCAGAAACCCGAAGCCGAAGGCGCGAAACGCCGGCAGGCCGCCGATGAACAGCGACAGAATGATGGCGCCCAGCAGCACCAGCACCAGCACCCCGGCGCCGGTCGCCAAGCCCTCGAAAATCATATCACCGATCGAAGTTCGGCGGGCAGGCGACGCGACGGTCTGGGGCACTGGATGGGCTCCGTTTCAGCTATGCGCGCAAGATTGGCTCAGCCCTTGATATCGGCTTTCCAGCTGGCGCGCACGGCATCCTGCACCGCAGTCGGCAGCGCGATATAGTCCAGGCCCTTGGCAATATCGGCGCCGTTCTTATAGGCCCAGTCGAAGAACTTCATCACGTTGGCACTGCGCGCGGGGTCCTTCGGGTCTTTCGGCAGCAGAATGAAGGTCGCCGACACGATCGGCCAGCTGGTCGCACCTTGCATGTCGATCAGGCTGACCGCGTAGTTCGGCGCCGCCTTCCAGTCGCCATTGTCGGCAGCGGCGACGAACGCGGCCAGCGTCGGTTTGACGAAGCTGCCGGCCTTGTTGCGCAGTTGCGTGGTGGTCAGCTTGTTCTGGGTCGCATAGGCGTTCTCGACATAGCCAATCCCGCCTTTGACCTGGCGCACCGTCGCGGCCACCCCGTCATTGCCTTTGGCGCCGTTGCCGGCCACCCATTTGACGCTGGCACTGGCGCCGACGCCGGATTTCCAATCAGCGCTCACTGCCGAAAGATACGAGGTGAACACGAACGTCGTGCCCGAACCGTCAGCGCGATAAACCGGCGCGATGGCGAGGTTGGGCAAGGTCACGCCCTTGTTCATTTCGACAAGCTTGGGATCGTTCCATTTGGTGATCTTGCCGAGATAGATTTCGGCGAGCAGTTCACCGGTCAGCTTGACCTGGTCGGCTTCAATCCCGGGCAGGTTCACGATCGGCACCACCGCGCCCATCACGGCGGGGAATTGCAGCAAATTGCCTGATTTAAGCTTCTCGCCATCCATCGGGGCATCGGACGCGCCGAAATCGACGGTGCGGTTCAAAATCTGGTTCTGCCCGCCGCCGGAACCGATCGCCTGATAATTCAGTTCAAGGCCAATCGCGGCCTTCGCGGCCTCACCCCATTTGGCATAGACGGGCGCGGGGAATGTCGCACCGGCGCCGGTGATCTGTTGGGCCAGGGCCGGCGTCGCGGCCAGCGCGAGCGCCAGGGCCGAAATGGTGAAATAAGATGAGACTCGCATGGGACCTCCAAGGCTCGGCGACCGGTTGGTCACCTCGTGGAGGTCTCCTAAGCGCGCTCGGCTTCGGTAAGATGACAGTTTGGTGACAGATCGATGACAGCGCGTTGTGCGCCGTCATGGCAGGGCGGCGAATTCAGCCACCCACCGCGGTAAGCCGGCCATAGAACACCACCGGGCCGGTTGGCAGGCCGGTAGGGGACCCGCCTTCGGGTTCCTGACTGATCAGGATCAGCATGTCCGGCACCGCGCGCAGCGCGCCGGCAGCGACGTTGAACGGGCCAGCCTCGCGCGGCAAAACCCCCAGGCTGCGCGGTGTAGTCGTGCCGGGCGGCAGGCCCCATAGCTGCAACGACCGCCCAGCCGGGGCTTGGGGCCGGATGCCACCGGCCGAAACTGCGGCTGCCAGCTGCAAGCCACCGCTGGCATCGACGCGGGCGAGATAGGCTGGCTGGCTTGCGTCCGCCACCAGCACCGCGCTCATCTGATTGGTCGGCGCCCGCGGCATCACCGCAAACAGCGCCAGGCTGGCAGCAACCAGGGTCGCGCCGATAGCCCAGCTTGGCCAGATGAAACGCCAGGCGCTGGGACGGGCAACCGGCCATAAATCAGCTTCGATCTGGGTCCACAGGCCCGGCGGCGGGGCTTCCGGGGTCATGAAAATCTCCAGCGGCGCCAATTGCCGTTCCCAGGTTTCAACCGCCGCGCGCATCGCCGGGTCGGTCGCCATCGCCGCTTCGATTTCCGCCGATTCGCGCTGATCGAGGGTCCCCAGCACATATTCGCCGGCCAGCAGGTTGCGCTCAGGTTCGGTCATGCCAGACACTCCCGTAGGTTCAGCAAGCCGCGCCTGATCCAGGATTTCACCGTACCCAACGGTTGGCCGAGCCGTTCGGCGATTTGCGGATGGGACAGACCATGCACGAAGGCGAGCATCACGCCCTCGCGGTTGCGCGCATCCAGCCGTTCGAGACAGGCGCGCAGCCGCACCCGGTTTTCATCGCCTTCGAGCCGGTCGAGCGCGTCGGGTGCCACGACGCTGTCGCCGAGATTGGGATCGTCGGACGGAATTTCCCGCCCGCGCCGGCGCACCGCATCGAGTGCTGCGTGGCGAACAATGGCGGCAAGCCAGGCGGTCGCCTCCCCCCGTTCGGGATCGAACTGGCTGGCGCGGCGCCAGATTTTGACGAAACTATCCTGGATTGCGTCCGATGCTGCCGATCGGTCGCGCAAGATAATCATCGCCACGCCGAACAGCCGGGTGGATTGCGCCAGATAGATCGCGCGTAACGCATCCCGGTCGCCGGCGGCGACGCGGGTCAATAAGCCGGTCAGGTCGGGGTCATCAGCCATTGGTCATCAGCGCAAAATCCCGCCGGGTTCGGCGTTGCCGGACGGCCGCACCGTGCCGCTGGTGGCGCCGGCAGCGGGTCGCACCGCGCCATTGCCTTCACCGGCGGCCTTGCGCACCCCATTATCGGGGATCGGCTGGGCGGCGAGCACCGGCGGCGCCGGGGCGATCAGGGTGGGCGCCGGGTTGGGCACGGTTGCCAACGCACTCGGCGGCGCCGTCGGCACCGGGGGCGGTGCGACTGCAAGCGCGCTCGGTGGTGCGGTCGGAGTTGGCGCGACCGCCGCCGGCACCGGGGCCATAGTTGCTTCCATCACCGTGGGCTTGGTCGCCTGCAGCATCGCGAAGCCGGCGAGGACCGCCGCGGCAAGCGATGCGCCGATGGCCCAGACCCGCCAGAAATCCCAGCTCCGCGCCGGCTTGTCGATGGCGCGCCCAGCAACTGCCGGCAAACCCGCTTCAATCCGGTCCCATAATTCCGGCGGTGGCGCTTCTTGCACCGCCAGGCTGCCCAGCGGGGTCAGCCGGTCTTCCCAAGCTTCCACCGCCTGGCGCAAGCTACGATCAGCTCCCAGCGCGCCCGCAATGGTCGCGGCCATGCGCGCATCGAGCGTGCCGAGCACATATTCCCCCGCCAGCGCCTCGCGCTCCTGCGGGTCAGTTGGGATGAGAGCGGTCATGACGCCATGCACTCCCGCAATTGCAGCAGGCCGCGGCGGATCCAGGATTTCACCGTGCCGAGCGGCAGATCGAGGCGGACCGAGATTTCGGGGTGCGACAGGCCATGCACGAAGCCCAGCACAATCGCGTCCCGGTTCTTCGGTTCCAGCCCTTCTAAGCATTTACGCAATTTCTGGTTTTCTTCGACCATCTGCAGCGCGTCGAGCACGTCGGTTTCGACCGCGCGATCGCCGAGATTAGGGTCATCGGTGGGGATTTCACGGCCTCGGCTGCGGGCAACGTCCAGCGCGGCGTAACGCACGATTGCGTCGAGCCAGGCTTGCGGGTGCCGCTCGGGGTCAAACTGGCGCGCCTTTTCCCAGATGCGCAGGAACGCGTCCTGGACCACATCGGCGGCAGCGCTACGGTCGCGGAGGATTGCCATGGCTATACCGAACAGACGCGTGGACTGCCTGGAATACATCGCGCGATAGGCCTTGCGGTCGCCTTGGGCGATACGCAACAACAAATCGACGAGTTCAGGCTCTGTGGCCATTACGGTCCGGCACCTCGGATGGATGCATCGGCAGTTACCACATCGACCCGTTGGGAGGCTATTGGCGTTTCCTTGCCATGGATCACCCGCGCCCGAAGCAGAAACGCGTTGACCATCCGGCGCGTCGCTTCGTGGAACACCACCCCGATTGCGGCGCGCAGCAAGGCGTTGCGGAATTCGAAATCGACCGCAAAGCCGATCTTGCAGCCGGCCGGATCGGGGGCGAATTCCCAGACATTATGTAGGTATTTGAACGGCCCACGCTCATAGGCCACGGTAATCCGGCCGGGGCGGTCCAACCCGACCCGACTAACAAAACTCTCCCGAAATGGCCCGAACCCGATGGTCATGTGGCCGATCAGACCGGTTTCGTGGCCGTCCGTTACACGCGCGCCAACGCACCAGGGCAGGAATTCCGGGTAGCGCGCCACATCGGCAACCAGATCGAACATCTGCGCTTGCGAATAGGGAACAATCCGTGTCTCGGCGTGGCGCGGCACCGATCAGGCAGCGAAGCTTTTGGCGCGCGCGGCGACCAGGGCGGCGAAATCGGCGTCGGCGTGGTACGAACTGCGGGTCAATGGCGTGGCTGACACCAGCAGGAAGCCCTTGGCGCGCGCCATCGCGGCATAGTCGGCGAATTCATCGGGCGTGATGAAGGCGGCAACCGCGGCATGCTTCACCGTCGGCTGCAAATACTGCCCGATGGTGAGGAAATCGACGTCGGCGACCCGCAGATCATCCATCACCTGGCCGATTTCGGCGCGGCTTTCACCCAAGCCGACCATCAGGCCGGATTTGGTGAAAATGCTTGGGTCGCGGCGTTTGACCTGATCCAACAGCCGCAGCGACTGGTAGAAGCGCGCGCCCGGCCGGATCGTCGGATACAACCGCGGCACGGTTTCCAGATTATGATTGAACACGTCCGGCCGCGCATCGGCGACGATGTCCATCCCGCCCGGCTTGCGCAGGAAATCCGGCGTCAGCACTTCAATGCTGGTGTCGGGCGCCGCCGCCCGAATTGCCCGGATGACGGCGGCGAAATGCGCCGCGCCGCCATCGGCCAGATCGTCACGATCAACCGAGGTGATCACCACATGCTTCAAGCCAAGCTTGGCCACCGCATCGGCAACCCGTTGCGGCTCGGTCGCGTCCAAGGCATCCGGCTGGCCGGTGCGCACGTTGCAGAAGCTGCATGCCCGCGTGCAGATTTCGCCCATGATCATCATCGTCGCGTGGCGCTGCGACCAGCATTCGCCGATATTCGGGCAGGCGGCTTCCTCGCACACCGTGGTCAACCCGTTATCGCGCATCAGCTTGCGGGTTTCGTGGTAAATTGGGTGGTTGGGCGCGCGCACCCGGATCCAGTCCGGCTTGCGCTGGATTGGGTTATCCGGCCGGTGCGCCTTTTCCGGATGGCGCAGCCGGTGGTCGATGGTGATGCGGGTCGCGGACATTGTGGCTCCGTGTGGAGGGTAGGCAAGGCAAGCGCTTCTTTTTTGAAAAAAAGAAGCAAAAAACTTTTACCCTTTGGTTCCCAGCGCTCCGCCCTTTCGGGGGGAAGTACGCCAACGGCCAGGAATGGATAAAGTTTTTTTGCTTCTTTTTGTTCACAAAAAGAAGAATCTTCTCCTCCTAGAAATGGAGCGCCCGGCCATACGCGTCAAGCACGCTTTCATGCATCGCCTCGCTGATCGTCGGATGGGCAAACACCGTCGCCATCAGATCAGCCTCGGTGGTTTCCAAACTGCGCGCCACGACGTAACCTTGGATTAGTTCGGTAACCTCAGCGCCGATCATGTGGGCGCCCAGCAACTCGCCGGTTTTGGCGTCAAACACGGTCTTGATCAGCCCTTCCGGCTCCCCGAGCGCAATCGCCTTGCCGTTGCCGATGAAGGGGAATTTGCCGACTTTCACCGCGCGGCCGCTCTCCTTGGCTTTCGCCTCCGTCATCCCCACCGACGCCACTTGCGGCCGGCAATAGGTGCAGCCCGGAATATTGGCGAAATTCATCGGATGCACCCCCGGCACGCCGGCGATCTTCTCGACGCACATCACCCCTTCATGCATGGCTTTGTGGGCCAACCACGGCGGCCCGGCGAGGTCGCCAATCGCATAAACCCCAGCTTCCCCGGTGCGGCACCATTCATCGATCACCACATGGGTGCGATCGACTTTGATCTTGGTGCCCTCCAGCCCGATGCCTTCGACATTGCCGACAATGCCGACCGCAGAAATCACCCGATCAACAACAATCTCCTGCGACTTGCCGCCGGCTTCAACCGTGACCGTCACGCTGTTGGCGGCTTTCTTCACACCCTTCACCGCGGCGCTGGTGATGATCTTCATCCCCTGCTTTTCAAACGCCTTGCGCGCCAACGCGGAAATCTCGGCATCCTCCACCGGCAACACCCGATCCATCACCTCAACCACGGTGACCTCGGCCCCCATGTTGCGATAAAAACTTGCGAACTCAATGCCAATCGCGCCCGAACCAATCACCAGCAGCGATTTCGGCATCACGTCCGGCACCATCGCTTCCTTGTACGACCAGATCAGCTTCCCGTCCGCCTCAATCCCCGGCAAATTCCTGGCCCGCGCCCCGGTCGCCAGAATGATGTGCTTGGCCACCAAGGTCGCGACCGGCTTGCCGTCCTTGCTCACGCTCATCTTGCCGGCGCCCGCCAACACGCCCTGGCCATCAAACACCGTAACTTTATGCTTCTTCAGCAAATGTGCCACGCCGGTTGACAATTGTTTGGCCACCCCACGGGAACGCTTGACCACCTTGCCAAGGTCAAACGTGATGTTATCAGCGCTGAACCCGAACTCAGCCATGTTGTGCAGCAAATGGTTGATCTCCGAACTGCGCAGCAGTGCCTTGGTCGGGATGCAGCCCCAGTTGAGGCAAATCCCGCCGAGATGCTCGCGTTCTACCACCGCGGTTTTGAGGCCGAGCTGGGCGGCGCGGATTGCCGCAACATAACCGCCGGGGCCGCCGCCTAGGACGATGAGATCGAAGGTTTGGTCAGGCATTTTCAGGGTTCCCTCAAGGAAGGTCTTCTTTTTGTGAACAAAAAGAAGCAAAAAAACTTTATCAATTTCTGGCCGTTGGCTCGGGAGCTTACCGCAATGGCACGGCAATCGTAACAAGTGAGAGAAAGTTTTTTTGGTTCTTTTTGTTCACAAAAAGAACGCCTTCCTTACTTCGCCAAAGCCTCCAACGCCGCCCCGTCCAGATTTTGCGTCGTCCAGTCATCCATCCCCACCGCCCCTAGCCCACGGTAGAAGGCGATCGACGGCGCGTTCCAGTTCAGCACCGCCCAGTTCATTTTGGTGCAGCCTTCGGCGACCGCCACCCGCGCCAAATAGCGGAAAATCTCCCGCCCGATGCCGAGGTTGCGGGCGCTTTCTTCCACGAAAATGTCTTCGAGGTAGAGGCCGGGGGTGCCGGTGAAGGTTGAGAAATTATAGTACCACAGGGCAAAGCCGATCGGGGTTCCGGCGCGCTCGACGATCAGGGCGGACAGCCTGGCGGGGCTGTCGAACAAGGCGCGGCGGAAATGTTCTTCGGTGGCAACGGCGCGGTCGAGCAGCTTTTCGTAGTCGGCCAGCGCGCGGACATAGTGCGCGACCAGGGTTTCGTCGCCTGTGACTGCGCGGCGCAGGACGATGTTGGCAGGCAGGGTCACAGCATCACGCTGATCGGGTCTTCGATCACCTTCTTCAGGGTGGACATGAACTGGGCGGCAAGCGCGCCATCGATGGCGCGGTGATCGGCGCTGAGCGTGCAGGTCATCACGGTTGCAATCGCCAGCGCGCCGTCCTTCACGACCGGGCGTTTGGCGCCAGCGCCGACCGCGAGGATGGCGGCTTGCGGCGGGTTGATGATCGCCGAGAAGGCCGAGACGCCGAACATGCCCATGTTGGAAATCGAAAAGCCACCGCCTTGGAATTCTTCGAGCTTGAGCTTGCCTTGGCGCGCCCGTCCGGCCAGTTCGCGCATTTCCAGGCTGATTTCCGACAGGCCTTTGCGATCGGCGTTACGGATGATGGGGGTGATCAGCCCGTCCGGGATGGAAACGGCGATGCTGATATCGACATTGTCGTACAAAACCATCCCGTCATCCGTCCAGCTTGCATTCACCCCCGGCACCAGCCGCAGCGCGCGGGCGGATGCCTTGATCACCATGTCATTGACCGAGATGAAGAAGGACCCTTCAGCCGGGCTGCCATCCTTGTTTTTCGGCGAACGGGCGGTCAGATCGGCGGCAAGTTTCAGCAGCGCATCGATTTCGATGTCCATGCTGACATAGATATGCGGGATGGTGGATTTTGCTTCAGTCAGCCGGCGCGCGATGGTTTTGCGCATGCTGGAATGCGGCACCAGGCGATGCGGCGCGGCGATGCTGCTGGCGGCAACCGGCTTGGCGGCGGCGGGGACCGGCGCGGGGGCGGCAATTGCAGCCGGCGCCGGGCGCGACAAAGCGGCTTCGACATCGGCTTTCACAATGCGCCCGCCCGGCCCGCTGCCGGCAACGCCGGCCAGCGACAATCCGGCCTGCTGCGCCATGCGCTTGGCAAGCGGGGACGCGACCACCCGGTCCCCGGTGGGCGCTACAGGTGCTGCGGCTTGCACCACAGGGGCGGCAACGGCGACGGGCGCGGCAATCACCGGCGCGGGCGCGGACGCGGCAACCCCCGCCGGAACCGCTTCCCCCTTATCGACCAACACCGCGATTGGCGCGTTGACCGCGACGCCTTCGGTGCCATCGGCCACCAGGATGCGGCCAAGCACGCCTTCATCGACGGCTTCAACCTCCATCGTCGCCTTGTCGGTTTCGATTTCGGCAATCACGTCGCCGGCGCGGATAGTATCGCCTTCTTTCTTGAGCCAGCGGGCAAGCGTGCCCTCAGTCATCGTCGGCGACAAAGCCGGCATCAGAATATTGGTGGCCATCGGCGGTCCCCCTCCGTCAGATTATTTTGCGCACGGCATCGACGACCCATTCGGGCTGCGGCAGTGCGAGTTTTTCCAGATTGGCGGCGTAGGGCAATGGCACATCCATGCCGTGCACGCGCATCGGTGGCGCGTCGAGCCAGTCAAAGCAATGCTCGATGATTTGCATCGCGACTTCGGCGCCAATGCCGGCGAACGGCCAGCCTTCTTCGACGCAAACCACCCGGTTGGTCTTTTTCACCGAGGCGACGATGGTGTCTGTATCCAACGGCCGCAGGCTGCGCAAATTGATCACCTCGGCCTCGATCCCCTGCGCCGCCAGCACATCGGCGGCTTTGAGCGCGACGCCGACCATGATCGAGAAAGCGACGATGGTGACGTCCTTGCCGACCCGTTCGATTTTGGCTTTGCCGATATCAAGCACGAAATCCGGATCGGTCGGGCAATCGAAGGTCTGGCCGTAGAGGATTTCGTTTTCGAGGAAGATCACCGGATTGGGATCGCGGATCGCCGCCCGCAGCAAGCCCTTGGCATCGGCGGACGACCAGGGTGCGACCACTTTCAGGCCGGGGCAATGCGCGTACCAGCTGGCGTAGCACTGGCTGTGCTGGGCGCCGACCCGGCTTGCCGCCCCGTTGGGGCCGCGGAACACAATCGGGCAGCCCATCTGGCCGCCCGACATGTAAAGCGTCTTGGCGGCGGAATTGATGATCTGGTCCATCGCTTGCATGGCGAAGTTGAAGGTCATGAATTCGACAATCGGCCGCAGCCCGGTCATCGCCGCACCAACCGCCATGCCGGTGAAGCCGTGCTCGGTAATCGGGGTATCGATCACCCGGCGCGGGCCGAATTCATCGAGCAGGCCCTGGCTGATCTTGTAGGCGCCCTGATACTGGGCCACTTCTTCGCCCATCAGAAACACGCTGTCATTGCCGCGCATTTCGAGCGCCATGGCGTCGCGCAAGGCTTCGCGCACCGTGGTCGGCGTGGTCGGGCCCCAGTCACGATCCTCGGCAACAGCCATCGCCATCGGCGCTGCGGCTGTGGCCACCACGACCGGTGCTGCCACCGGCGCCGGTGCTGTCGCCCCGCCACCGCCGTCAATTTCAGCAATCGGGGTGTTGACC
The DNA here is from genome assembly GCA_025352995.1 of Acetobacteraceae bacterium. Lineage (GTDB taxonomy): Bacteria > Pseudomonadota > Alphaproteobacteria > Acetobacterales > Acetobacteraceae > CAITOL01. Next base: position 1,129 of record JANXRN010000142.1, on the reverse strand, counting down.
AGCACGCCTTCGGTGCCTTCGGGCACCAGCAGGCCGGTCAGCACACCTTCATCGACCGCTTCGACTTCCATCGTCGCCTTGTCGGTTTCGATTTCGGCAATCACGTCGCCAGCGCGGACCTGGTCGCCAACGGCTTTGAGCCAGCGGGTCAGCTTGCCCTCGGTCATGGTCGGCGACAAAGCCGGCATCAGGATTTGGGTGCCCATGGCCTCAGCCCTCCTTCAGGATGTCTGTCCATAGCTCGGACAATTCCGGCTCGGGCGAGGTTTGCGCGAAATCGGCGGCTTCCTGGACGATTTTCTTCACCCCGTCATCGATGTCACGGAACTGGGCTTCTTCCACCCCGAGCGCCTCCAGCCGGTGGCGGGCATGTTCGATGCAGTCGCGGGTGGATCGCATGTTCTGCACTTCTTCGCGCGACCGGTAGCGGCCGGGGTCAGACATTGAATGGCCGCGATATCGGTAGGTCTGCACTTCCATCAGATACGGCCCAGCGCCCGACCGGCAATGGGCAACGGCGATGTCGGCGGCCGCCTTCATTGCTTCGACATCCATGCCATCGACCTGCACCCCCGGCATGCCCCACGGCAGCGCGTTGTGCGACAGATCGCGCGACGCGGTGGCGCGATCAACCGAGGTGCCCATGCCGTATTTATTATTCTCGATCACGTAAATGCACGGGAGTTTCATCAGGGCGGCGAGGTTGAAGCTTTCAAACACCTGGCCCTGGTTGGCCGCGCCGTCGCCGAAATAGGTCACCGCGACGCGATCGCTGCCGCGATAATGATTGGAAAATGCCAGGCCGGTGCCCAGGCTGACCTGGGCGCCAACAATGCCATGGCCGCCGTAGAAATGCCGTTCTTTGCTGAACATATGCATCGACCCGCCCTTGCCGCGCGAATAGCCGCCGGCGCGGCCGGTCAGTTCCGCCATCACGCCCCGCGCTTCCATGCCGCAGGCCAACATATGGCCGTGATCGCGATAGGATGTGATGACCTGATCGCCTTCGGACAGCGCCATCTGGATGCCGACGACAACGGCTTCCTGGCCGATATAAAGATGGCAGAAGCCACCGATCAGCCCCATGCCGTAAAGCTGGCCGGCTTTTTCCTCGAACCGTCGGATCAGC
>JANXRN010000121.1 GCA_025352995.1 Acetobacteraceae bacterium | reverse complement strand
CGCGCGCGTGCCTGCCGCCGCCGGGTTGGGGGCGGGGTTGGAGAATTTGCTCACCGAGGCGGAATGCGTCCGGTTTCTGGCGGAGGTTCCCCAGGCGCGGCGGATTGTGCGGGCGCTGCATCGGATGTTGGTTGCCGAACCTGGCAAGCCGCCGCCGAAGCTGAAGCGGGTGGAGGTTTGGCCGCCGGCGGCGTGGCAGGAGGCGGTGCGGCAGGCGGGCATGCGTGTCGGACCGACGGGGCGGCTGGTGTGGAATTAGGGGGCGTTGGGGGACGTGCGATCTGTTTGTTACGATTTTGCAATTAATATTGACAAAGATGAGTATTTGCTAGTGAAATGGTGGAATGCGAAGGCGCATTCCACCCTACGTACGGTACCTGTGAACCAAACAGATGAAGTTTTTTTGGTTCTTTTTGTTCACAAAAAGAACATTCTTCCTTCAAGCCCGAGACGCCAAAAACACCCCCGTCATCGTGCACCCGAGCGCAAAAATATGCCGCGCGCCCAGCGGGTCCCCCAGCGCCAGTGCCGAACTCAGCACGCCGGTCACTGGCACCAGCAGCATCCCCACCGTTGCGGTGGACGCCGGCAAAATCCGCAATGCGGCGAACCACGCCAAGTAGGCGCCGCACAGCGCGATCACGGTGACGTAAGCCGCGCTTGCCCAGCCCCAGACGGTGACGTGGCTCAGGTCCCAGCGTTCGAAGAAAATCGCGCCGACCAGCAGCGGCGCCAAGCCGATTGCCACTTGCCAGGCCACCAGCGGCACCGGGGGCATCACGATCGGGCGGCGTTTGGTGAGCACGGTGCCGAGGGAGAACATCAGCGCGGTGCCGGTGATCAGCAGAAATCCTGGCAGCTTGAAGGCGAAATCGGCGGCCGACAGGGTCAGCACGTCACCGGCAACCAGGGTGGCCACCCCGCTAAAGCCCAGCACCAGCCCGACAATGCCGAGTTTTTTGGGTCGCTCCCCCAGCACCGGCCAGGCCAGCAACGTGGTCCAGACCGGGATGGTATAGGCGACGATGACGGCTTCGGAGGCGCGCAGCCAAAGCAGTGCGAGGGTTGCCAGCCCCATCATCGAGGTCACGTTGAGGATGGAGGTCAGCACCAGCCAGCCGAACTGGCCGCGGGGTACGCGCAAGCGATCGCCACGGACGAGTGCGATGGCGAGCAACAATCCCACCCCGCCCAGCCCAGTGATGGCGCGGAACCCGAACGGGCGGAATTCCGTCACCGCGAGCTTCAGCACTGGCCAGTTCAGGCCCCAGGCCAGTGCGGTGAACACCAGCAGCGACCAGCCCAGCAGCGTGCGATTAGCGAACAAAGATGCGAATATCGAGGACGGTGGTTCCGTCCACCGTGCGCAACCCGAGAATGGTTCGGCTCGGCAGCACGCCGAGCGCGCCGATCGCCTGGGCAATATCGCGGGCGGCGCTGGTCTGGTCCTGGGCACTGCCGTTCGGGGCGATGGCGGCGACGATTTCGAAGCGTGCGTCGGGTTGGCGCCCGATGCTCTGTTCGACGAGGTCCGCCACCGCCGTGTGCCAGTCCGGCTCCAGCGCGCCGATGCGGATGATCAGGGCCGGGATGTCCCGTTGTGGTTGCGCGGCCAGGCTTGTCGGTTCGGGCTTGGCCGGCGGATAAAACGTCCGCTGATCGACCAGCTTGCAGCCGGCGAGCAGTGGTAGAGCAACAATCAGGGCGATCCGGGCGATTTCCATCCCCGCAAGCTTGCAGGAAGCCGGGGCTTGGGCAAGATGGGGCAGTGTGACAGGAGCGGTGCATGGCGCAGACCAACCAAACGATTGACGGCAAGCGGTTGTGGGACAGCCTGATGGACATGGCGCGCTTTGGCGCGACGGAAAAGGGCGGGGTGAAGCGCCTGACCTTGACCGACATTGACCGCCAGGGCCGCGACTATTTCCGCGCCGATTGCGAAGCCGCCGGCCTGACCGTGCGGGTGGACGCAATCGGCAACATGTTCGCCCGCCGCCCTGGCCGCGACCCCAGCCGCTTGCCGGTGCTGTTTGGCAGCCATCTCGACAGCCAGCCCACCGGGGGCAAGTTCGATGGCGCGTTGGGCGTGATTGCTGGATTGGAAGTGATGCGGTCGCTGAACGATCTCGGGATCGTGACCGAAGCTCCGGTCGAGCTGATCAACTGGACCGACGAAGAAGGCAGCCGCTTTGGCCATTCGCTGATGGGGTCCGGCGTGTGGGCCGGGATTTACACCCAGGACAAGGCCTATGCGCTGGCCGATCTTGAAGGGGTCACAGTCGGTGAGGCGCTGAAAGAAATCGGTTACAACGGCCCGGAAGCGGCGAAACCATTCCCGGCGGATGCCTATTTCGAACTCCATATTGAACAAGGCCCGATCCTGGAAGCCGAGGGCCGCCAGATCGGCATCGTCACCGGCGCGCAGGGCCAGGTTTGGTATGACGCGGTGGTGACCGGCCAGGATTCGCACGCTGGCACCACCCCGCCGAGTGCGCGGCGCGATGCGCTGGTGGCCACGGCGCGGATTATCGATCTGGTCGATCGCAAGATGCGTGCCCGCGGCAATGACGGGCGCGGCACGATCGGGCGGCTCAACGTGATGCCCAATAGTTGCAACGTCATCCCTGGTGAAGTGCGGTTTTCGGTCGAATTCCGCCATCCGTCCGACGCGGAAATCGCCGTGTTGGCGGGCGAATTTCCCTCCGAAGCCGCCGCACTCGCCGAACTCAGCGGCTGCCAGTTGGAATTGACCGAACTGTTCAAAATCCCGGCCCAGCCTTTCGATCCGTCCTGCGTCGATCTGGTGCGCCAGGCGAGCGCGCGGTTGGGCTATTCCAGCCGTGAAATCGTTTCCGGCGCTGGGCATGACGCGGTGTACGTCGCCCGCCACGTGCCAACCGCGATGATCTTCACCCCGTGCAAGGATGGGTTGAGCCACAACGAAGCCGAATCGATTGAACCCGAAGAAGCTGCGGCCGGCTGCCAGGTGCTGTTCGAGGCGATCGTGGCGCGGGCGAACCGGGCGCTATAGGCGGAACGCGTTCGGCAGCAGATCGGCCATCGTTAGGGTGCCGACGCCGTCGATTTCGATCGGCGTGTCGGGGGCGGTGAACTCCGCCATCACCTGCCGGCAGGCGCCGCAGGGCATGCGGAGCGATGCTGGAGCGTCATCGGTCGCATCAACGCAGGCGAGCGCGATTGCTTGGATGTGCCGGACGCCCGACGCGATGGCCGCGAAGATCGCATTGCGTTCGGCGCAGATGGTGAGGCCGTAGCTGGCGTTTTCGACGTTGCAGCCGGGGAAGATTTTGCCGTCGGCTAGAACCGCGGCACCGACGTGGAAATTGGAGTAGGGGCAATAGGCATGGGCGGCGGCTTCGCGGGCGACGGCGAGCAGGGTAGAAGATGCAACGGACATGAGCGAGGCTTCCAACATGAACGACAATGAGCAATCCAAAGATCGCGAAGCACCGCCGGCGCAGTTAAACCGGCTGCGTGTGGCCGACGCCCTGATCGC
>JANXRN010000105.1 GCA_025352995.1 Acetobacteraceae bacterium | reverse complement strand
TTTCTCCTGTTTGCGGTTTTTCTGTTAGCGGCTCGTATCAATAATATCGCCGAATAGTTCGAAGCTTTTTCCGGTCCATCTGGTCAGATGCATCTGCCGCATCGGATGATAGTTAGTTGCATCAGTGTTGAGCACCACCCCGGGAATCAAGGTCGGGATAGTCATATTTTTGATGCTGGCAGCCTGCTTCATCAGATTTTCCCGCGACAGATCATCGCCACACTGCTTCAACACTTGCAGCATCGTCAGGCACGCCCCGTATGAATAAACATAGCCGGAATCGAGCATGTCGGCATCTGGCAAATTCGCCTTCATATAAGCGCGCCATTCATTCATGCCCGGATCGTTGGCCCACATCGGATCGGTCGGGTCCTTGCCATAGGATGACGTGATGATCCCAATCGCCTTTTCCGGCCCAGCGGGATTGATCACCGAACCGGCCGATGCCGACACGTTGCTGAGGTAATGCAGCGGCTTCCAGTTGAGGTCGGCAACCTTGCGGATCATCTGCGCCGCAAATTTCGGCGTGCAGACGGTGATCAGCGTATCAGCGCCACTATCGCGTAGGCTCGATGCCTGGCTGTCAATCGTCGCGTCAGTCACTTCGTAGGTCAGTTCCTTGATGACGAACTTCTTGTATTTATCGCCCCATACGGCTTTCAGCCCGATCGGATAATCCTTGCCGAAATCATCATTCTGGAAAATCAGCGCCACCTTGGCATCCGGTTTGTTCAACGCGATATGCTTGGCATACACCTGGGCCTCGGTCTGGTAGCTTGGCGCCCAGCCCATCATCCACGGGAAATGTTCGTAGTCGCCCCATTTATCCGCGCCGGTCGCGACGAAAAGGCACGGTACTTTCTTGCCGTGGAGATATTTCTGGATCGCCGAAACCGCCGGCGTGCCGAGGGAATTGAAGATGCAGGCAACCTCGTCCTGTTCCACCAACCGGCGGGTTTGTTCCACGGTCTTGGATGGCACATAGCCGTCATCAAGTGAAATGAAATTGACCATCCGGCCATTCACTCCGCCGCGGGCATTGATCATCTTCCAGAACGCGATGTGCCCCTTGCCGATGGAACCATAGGCCGATGCCGGGCCGCTATAGGGCACGGTGTGCCCGATCTTGATTTCGGTTTTGGTCACCCCAACAACAGTTGCAGCACTGGCGCCGCGGATAATAGCCGGGGCCGCGAGCAGCCCGGCGGTGGCCGAAAGCAGGGTCCGACGTTTCACTGTTATTTCCTCCTGGTTCAGGCACGCACGTCAATCTACGCCTGTCGTTCGGGAGGATCAACACTCGGCTCCCGCGTGGCAGGCGAATTTAGCATGGCGTGCCGGAAATAAAGCCGTCCAACAGCGCCCGTTTGGACCTTGTCCAACCCGGCAGGAAAATCGTTCCCTTGTCAGGTCGGTTTACGATTCCATGGCATATATTTCGCCGCCATCCGCACCAGGCTGGCGCAACCGCCAGGCGCGAGGAACATCAGCGCGATCAGCAGCACGCCATAAACCGCCCCAGGCGCCGCCTTGGAAATCTGGTCGGCGATATTGGGGATGAATTCCACGAAAATCGCCCCGAAAATCGGCCCGACAATGCTCGCCCCGCCTCCCACCACGAAGCCGACGAAGAACGTCAGCGACAAGGGCGCGCCATAGGCATCGGGGGCGACAAACTGCACCGCAATTGCACCCAACGATCCGGCGACACCGGTGATCATCGCGCTAACCGCGAACGTGTAAGTCTTGAGCATCGCGATATCGATGCCCATCGCCTCGGCGGCCAAAGGCTGGTCCCGAATGGCGATCATTGCCCGTCCGATACGGCCCTTGACGAGGTTGGCGATTAGCACAAAGCAGATGATGCCGATCATGAGGGTGAACACATAAACCCACTGATCAGATGTCATGTGCAAACCAAACGGCGCTTCCGGCTTGTCGATAACAATACCCTGCACGCCGCCAGTATAGTCATCAAAGGCTTTGTATTTCAGCAATTGCGGCACCGCGACCGACAGCGCAAACGTGGTCAACGCCAGATAAAGCCCACCCAGCCGCAGCGCCGGCAACCCGATCAAGAAGCCAAACCCCGTGCACAGCACCGCGGCCACCGGCAAAGTTGCCCAGTAGGGCACATTGAACTTGTCCATCAGGATGGCGGTTGTGTAAGCCCCCACGGCATAGAACGCACCATGACCCAGAGACACCTGACCATTGTAACCCGTGACGAGATTGAGCCCCAGAATCGCCACGGCATAAGTGACCACCAGGGTTAGCTGGAACAGGAAATAACCACTGGAAAAAGCTGTCGGCAGCACCAGCAACGCGATGCAGAAAATAATGACCGCGATACGAGACATTCCGTTTCCCATTCCCGTTACACCCGGCTCGCCAAAACCTTGCCGAACAAGCCGGCAGGTTTCAAGGTCAGAACGCCAACGATGATAATCAGCGCCATCGACAATTTCAGTTCGGTGCCAACGATGTAGGCGCCACCTAGGTTTTCGATCACGCCAACGATGAAGCCGCCCAGCACCGCGCCCAGCGGATTGGTGATCCCGCCCAGCAATGCCCCGGCAAATGCGTAGAGCAACACGCCGGCCATCATGTTGGGGTCAAGGAAGACGATCGGCGCCACCATCATCCCGGCAATCGCGCCAATCCCCGACGCCAATCCCCAGCCCAGCGCAAGCATCGTTGCCACCGGCACGCCAACCAGCCGGGACGATACCGGATTGACCGCCGCTGCCCGCATCGCCAGACCCAGCGGGGTAAAGCGGAAGAACGCCCACACTGAAAACAGCACCACCAGGGTAATGGCGGTTGAGCCGAGTTCATGCCGAGAGAAGAACCCCCCCAGCAACGGGCCGCCTTCACCAAACGGGCTCGGGAACGGTTTCAGCGTGTAGGTGAAAATCCAGCCGGCCACCGAGTTGAAGATGAACAGCAGCCCGATGAACACCCCAACCGACGCAAGCACCGGCGCGTTCATCAGCGGTTCCATCAGCACTTTCTGCACGATGGTGCCCACAATCATGGCGAAGATGATGGTGAGCGCAAACGCCACCCAATAGGGCACGCCGGCCTGGATCAGGGTCAGCGCGATATAGGTGGAAAACATCGCCATTTCGCCCTGGGCGAAATTCACGTGGTGGGTTGCGGTGAAAATCATCACCAAGGCCAGCGCAATCGACGCATAAATGCCGCCCGATGCGATGCCCGAAAAAACCTGATGCAATACGCCGTCCATAATCAGCTCCCGTTCAGTAGCCGAGATAGGAGCGGCGTAGCCCCTCATCCTTGGCGATTTCGCTCGATGCCCCGGACATCACAATCCGCCCGGTTTCCAGCAGATAGGCGCGCTCGGAAATATCCAGCGCCAGGCTCGCATTCTGCTCAACAACCAGGATGCCGACGCCTTCGCGGTCCTTGATCTGGCGCATGATGTCGAAAATCTCCCGCACGATCAGCGGCGCCAGCCCGAAGCTCGGCTCGTCCAGCAACAGCAGCTTCGGCTTCAGCAGCAGTGCGCGGGCAATTGCCAGCATCTGCTGTTCGCCACCCGACAAAAGCCCGGCCTGCTGGCGGAAACGTTCCTTCAGCTTGGGGAAATAGGCGAACATGCGGTCGAACTCAGCGGTCTGATCGCCTTTGCGCGTATAGGCGCCAAGCTTCATGTTTTCTTCGACCGTCAGCTCCATGAAGGTGCCGCGCCCGTCAGGCACATGCGCAATGCCCGATGCGGCGATCTTCTCGGTCTTCATGCCGACCAGCGACACGCCGTTAAAGCTGATTGTGCCCGCGGTTTTCACCATCCCGCTGATCGCGCGCAAGGTGGTGGTTTTACCCGCCCCGTTGGCGCCGAGCAGGGCGGTCACGCCACCGGCAGCGACTTCGAAATCAATCCCGTGCACCGCCCAGGTTTCGCCGTAGCCGGCCATCAGCCCTTTGACCTCCAGCAGCTTGGTTTCAGGC
>JANXRN010000103.1 GCA_025352995.1 Acetobacteraceae bacterium | reverse complement strand
GCGGCAAGGTGCGCCCATTGACCGCAAATCCGCTGACGGTTGATGCGTGCGGGTGCGCCGCCATATGGGCGGCGAGTGCCGCGAACGCGCCAGGCCGCACCACGACATAGCCATCAACGCTGGCATAAAGCCGCGCCTGGGCGCGCAGATGATGATAGAACTGATTGATCGCGTTGGATTTATCAGCGTAGCGAATGCTGTAAACCTCAATGCCGGGAAACCGTTTTGCCGCTGCCACCGCGATCGCCACACTGCCATCATGGCTGCCGTTCAGCAGCACCGTGATGCGGTAATTTGTCCCCGCCAGTTCAGCCACCACGCTCGCGATGGACGCCGCCAGCCGCTCAGCCTCATTGGCAACATAAATGGCAACATGCCAATCAAGCGGTGCCGTGTCCGTCATACCCCCTCCATCACATCGGCGCCAATCTAGTCGAAACGATCCTGGTTTGGCGAATGCCCTGGCAGGGGCCGGAAAATCGCCGTAAGCTTTGGCCAAGCATAGGCTCTGGGGGACAACATGGCCGACTATGATCTGGTTATCCGCAACGGACGCATCATCGATGGCACCGGGGCGGCGGGCTACGACGGCGACCTCGCCATCAAGGACGGCATCATCGCCGCCATCGGTAAAATCTCCGGCACCGGCACCGAAGAAATCGATGCCACCGGACACCTCGTCACCCCCGGCTTCGTTGATATTCATACCCATTACGATGGCCAGGCAATTTGGGACAGCCAACTTGCGCCCTCTTCGCTCCACGGCGTCACCACCGCCGTCATGGGCAATTGCGGCGTCGGCTTCGCACCCGTGCGCGCCGGCGACCATGACAAACTGATCCAGCTCATGGAAGGCGTCGAAGACATCCCCGCCCCGGCGCTCCATGAAGGCCTCGATTTCAACTGGGAAAGCTTCGGCGACTACCTCGATGCACTCGACCGCCGCCCGCGCGACATCGATATCTGCGCCCAACTGCCCCACGCCGCGCTCCGGGTCTACGTCATGGGGGAACGCGCCCTCCGCCTCGAACCCGCCAACCAGGCCGATATCGCTGAAATGCGCCGCCTGGCCGAACAAGCCATGCGGGCCGGCGCCTTCGGCTTTTCCACATCGCGCACCATCAGCCACAAAACCCTCGCCGGCGACCCAACCCCCACACTCCGCGCCCAGGAAGACGAACTGCTCGGCATCGCCCTCGGCCTGCGCGACGCCGGCAGCGGCCAACTCGAAATCGTCTCCGACTGGAACATGCCCGACGCACAAACCGAATTCGCCATGGTCCGCCGCCTGGTCGAAGCCTCCGGCCGGCCACTGGTGTTCTCCATGGGCCAACGCCATGACCGGCCCGAAGCCTGGCATATCCTGATGGACCTCGCCGACCAGGCCGCCGCCGACGGCCTGCGCATCCGCCCCGTCTTCCCGCCCCGCCCGATCGGCATCCTGCTCGGGCTCGAAGGCAGCCAAAACCCGTTCTCCGGCACCCCGAGCTATAAATCGATCGCCGACAAATCTCTCGCCGAACGCGTCGCCATCATGCGCGACCCGGCCTTCCGCACCCAACTCCTCTCCGAAGACCGCTTCGCTGGCAGCAACTTCCCCCTGCTGCCGCGCCTGTCCTTCGCCCGCATGTTCGGCTTCACCAACCCACCCAACTACGCCCCGCCCGAAAGCGCCTCCATCACCGCCATCGCCACCGCCAGCAACGCAACCCCCGAAGAAATCGCCTACGACATGCTGCTCGAAGACGACGGCCGCGCCTTCATCTTCGCCCCCCTCGTCAACTACGCCGACTACACCCTCAACGCATCCCGCGCGATGATGGGCCATAAGAACGCCATCGTCGGCCTGTCCGACGGCGGTGCCCATGTCGGCTTCATCTCCGATGGATCCTACCCAACCTTCCTGCTCACCTACTGGGGCCGCGACGTCGGCGAAAACCCATTCCCGATCGAAGAACTCGTCCGCCGTCAAACCTCCGATACCGCCAACGCCGTCAACCTCACCGACCGCGGAACCCTCGCCCCCGGCAAAAAAGCCGACGTCAACATCATCAACTTCGCCAAACTTGCCCTCAACTTCCCAACCATGCGCTTCGACCTCCCCGCCGGCGGCCGACGCCTGATGCAAACCGCCCGCGGCTACAAAGCCACCATCAAATCCGGCGCCGTCACCTACCGCGACGGCATCGCCACCGGCGCCCTGCCGGGGCGGCTGGTGCGGGGGGTTGCTGCGTAAGGAAGGAAGAAAGGCGAGGGGCGCTGCCCCCTCGACCCCCGCCGGGGTGGGACCCCGGACCCCTATCCCAAGGAAGTATAGGGAAGCATGACAAAGGGGGCTGAGGTACTGGTTGCAACCAAGACCTCAGC
>JANXRN010000091.1 GCA_025352995.1 Acetobacteraceae bacterium | reverse complement strand
GGGCGCGCCAGCGATCGTCCTCCGCGGTCAGGATGCCCTGGCCGAGCGCGGGTTCGAGCGCGCGGCGCATCTGGTCGGATTTGTGCAGCTTGTCGGCATTTTCGACGAAGGCAATCTGGATCAGCGCCGGATCGGAAATATAATAGCGGGCGATGCCGAGGAAATTATCGCGCACCACGGGTTGGTCATAAACCCCGGGCGGCCAGATATCGATCGGGTTGTGCACTGCCTGGCGCAGCAGGGAGAGGGTTTCGAGGCGGCCGGGGGTGCGGGTGGGGATGATGGTGTCGGGCATCGAAACATCCTAGAAGAAAGAATGTTCTTTTTGTGAACAAAAAGAACCAAAAAAACTTTTTATCCATGGCGCACCGCTACCAGTGCGCACTCGGAACCAAAGTTGACGGTTTTTTTGCTTCTTTTTTTTCAAAAAAAGAAGCGCTTTCTTCCTTTATTGCGGCTTATTGACCCGAACCTCAATCGCCGCCGTCGCAATCACCGCCGGATCATGATTTTCATCATCCGGCACATCCAGCCCGCCTTTGACCACGCGCACCGTAATGATGCCGTAGGGCAGGCTGGCTTTCACCCGTTCAGCATCGACAAGTTCGGGCTTCTGCACCCCGATCGTTACGGTGACCTGCATGGTGGCGGGAGGGATTTTGAGCGCGCGCAGGAAGGTGAGGGACGAATGATGCAGGGCGTCCTGCACGGCGCGAAGGGCGGCCTTGGTATAGTCGCCGCCATGCAGATCATTGCCGGCGCCCATTTCGAGAATGGCTCGGACGAGGGTCATGGTGGGGGCCTTTCAGGGCAGATCGAGGCGGACGATGGCGGCGGCATGGGCGATCAAAGTGGAGTTGGTGCCGGTATCGTTGGGGATTTCGAGGCCGCCTTCAACCACGGTGACCGTCCCGGTGCCGTGCGGCAGAACCGCGAGCACCTGGGCGTGATCGACCAATTGCGGGTAGGGCACGCCGATGCGGACTTCGACCTGCATACTATCGACAGGTTGGCCGACCAGATCGCCGATCGACAGCGAATTATGCCAGAGCGCATCGCGCAGCGCGCGGACAGCGGCCTTGGTGGGGTCGGCGCCCCTGATGTCGGTGCCCATGCCGATTTCGAGCACCATGCGTTTCAATACCATGTCAGGTCCTTGGTTCAATCCGGTTCCCAGCCATCTTGCTTCAGAACCTCCCCGGCAAGATAGAGGCTGCCGCAGACCAGCACGCGGCCGGGCGGATGGCGGGCGATCTGGCTGAGGGCGGCGGCGAGCGTTGGACCGGCTTGGGCCACGCCGCCGGATGCGGCGACGATGCGCTCGACCGGGAGCGCGAGATGCTGGCCCGGTTCGGCGATCGCCCACAGGCTGGCGGCAAGTGGGATGATCGGGGCGAGGAATTCGGTGGTGTCTTTCGCCTGTTTCATGCCGACGATGACATGGGTGGGACGGTCATTCCAAGCGCGCAATTGCGCCGCGACAGCAACGCCACCGCCGGGATTATGGCCGCCATCGAGCCAGATTTCCCAGCCCGGTGGCATCGATTGCGCGACCGCGCCGCGCAGGCATTGCATGCGGGCGGGCCAGACTGCCTGGGCGATTGCGCGCGGTGCGATTGGCATCCCGGCGGCGCGAAAGCTGGCGATGGCAATGCCGGCATTGTCGATCTGGTGGGCGCCGAGCAGAGCGGGGGGAGGCAGGTCGATTGCGCCCGCGGCATCGGTGAAACGGAAGCCGGTTTCGGTTGGAATTGCGGTCCAATCGCGGTCCCGCGCAGCAAGCGGGATGCCAAGTGCGTTGGCGCGGGCTTGCAGTTCGGCCAGCACATTGGCGGGCTGCGCGCCGGTGACGGCCGGCACGCCTGGCTTGAAGATGCCGGCTTTTTCGAAGGCGATCTTTTCCAGCGTGTCGCCGAGCATTTCGCGATGATCGAGGGAGATCGAGGTGATGGCGCAAGCAGCCGGGTGGGCGATCACGTTGGTGGCGTCAAACCGTCCGCCGAGGCCGGTTTCGAGAATGCAAAGTTCCGCCGGCAC
>JANXRN010000085.1 GCA_025352995.1 Acetobacteraceae bacterium | reverse complement strand
CACGCCGAGTTTGGCATAAGCGAGATCGAGCAGCGCCATCATGTGCAAATCGCGCTCACCACCCCGCGCCGCGCCCATCACCACGCCGACCAGCCGGATATCGCCGCGCACCGCCGAGGTGACGAGGTTGTAGCCCGACGCCTCGACATAGCCGGTCTTGATGCCATCGGCGCCGGGATAGCGTTGCAGCAGCTGGTCGTGATTGAAGATGATGCGGCCGTGGAAGCGGAAGCTCGGCACGCTGAAATAGCGATATTCCTGCGGGAAATCCTGCACCAGGCGCCGGCCCAAGGTTGCCATGTCGCGCGCGGTGGTGATCTGCGACGGGTCGGGCAGACCGGACGCATTGCGGAACACGGTGCGGGTCATGCCCAGAGCGCGCGCCCGCAAGGTCATCATCTGGGCGAAATGAGCTTCCTCCCCGCCCAGCATTTCCCCGAGTGCTGCCGCGGCATCATTGGCGGATTTTGTCACGAGACCAAGGATGGCTTCTTCCACCGAAATCCTGGTGCCCGGCAGCAGCCCGAGCTTGGTCGGCATTTGCGCTGCGGCATGGGCGCTGACCGGGACATTCTGGGCCAGGGTGATGCGGCGATCGCGCAATGCCTCGAACACCATATATAAGGTCATCATCTTGGTCAGGCTGGCAGGATGCCGCGCTTCATCGGGTTGCACCGCCGACAGCACTTCCCCGGAATCGGCCCGCATGATGAAGGATGCGTAGCGCGCCGAACCGATTTGCGCCCGGGCGGGGGACAAAGTGAGGGCGAGGATTGTGGCCATCATCGCGCAAATCTGCCATGCGCGAACGCGTAAGCCTGTTCCCCAACGGCCCATTCCGGCCAAACTCCTGCCAATTCACCCGAGACCTTACTGGTTGCGCGCGCGGTCTGTCCAGCCCTTGATTGCAAGAAAAATTGTTATTTGAATGGCTTAACGGCCGACTCTATTGGGCGCGGGGTCGGGCGGTTTGGCGGACTCCCGCCGGGTATTTGTTATGTTGCAGCGCACAAATTTATCTTGACCTCGATCCGGCAGGCTCCTATACCCCGATTGCTGCGGTGCAGCATAAACTCATTCGACGCTGACGCGGTCGCCAATCGTTGGTGCCGCACGGCTCGGGACGCTGAGGAGACCGAGATCATGGCCAAACCGATTAAAGCCAAGGCGGCCACCAAGCCAGCCAAAGCCGCACCGATCGCCATGGCCAAGGCGCCGATTTGCGTGGCTGCCATGCCAAGCCCCGAGCCCACCATCGAACCCGTGCCGACCCCAGTCTTGCCGACCCCAGCCTTGCCGACACCAGTCTTGCAGACCCCAGATGTCTCGACCGTTTCGGTCGACCCTAGCAACACCACGAAAACCCCAATGGAGACTAAAATGGAAAAAATCACTCAGACCACCGAACAACTCGTGAGCTTCAGCCAGGCGAACGTCGAAGCCATGGTGAAGTCCAGCCAGATCTGGGCCGCCGGCGTGCAGGATATCGGCAAGACTTTCGCGGCGACCGCCCAGGCGCAGATGGACGCCACCATGGCGACCCTGAAGGCGTTCACCGGCGTGAAGTCCTTCAAGGATGCGATTGAACTGCAAACCACCCTGGCGCGCAGCTCGGTTGAATCCGCGGTTGCCGAAACCGGCAAGCTCACCGACGCGTCGATGAAGCTCGCCGAGCAGACCTTTGCCCCGATCACTGCGCGCGTGAACGTGGCGATGGAAAAGTTCAGCAAGGCCGCTTGATTTCAGCGACCTGACCATTGCCGCCAGGCCGGATTTGCCGGCGGCAGCGTTCCATCGCCCTTCCCCCCAAGTGCGGTGGACGCAGAATGAGGCCCGGATGAAAGTCCGGGCCTCTTTCTATTCCTGGCCGACTTCCGATATGCTGATATGATCAGCCGGGCGCTTCCGCCGCCCGGCTCACTTTCCACACCGGACAGCCTGGGTTTGAACATGCGGTACCAGCGATGAGCGACGACGATCGACAGGATGGCGGCCGGGGCAATAACCCGAACGTGGGCGTGGTCACCAAAGTGCGACCCAAGACCCGCAAGCCCGCTATGTACAAAGTACTAATGCTGAACGATGACTACACGCCGATGGAGTTCGTCGTGCATGTCCTCGAACGGTTTTTTCAGAAGAACCGCGACGAGGCGACGCAGATCATGCTGCACGTCCATCGCCGCGGCGTCGGCGTGTGCGGGGTGTTCACGTACGAGGTTGCTGAAACCAAGGTGACCCAGGTGATGGACCTCGCCCGGCAGAACCAGCACCCGCTGCAATGCACGATTGAAAAGGAATGATCGCGCTACCTGACAAAAAATTAAGCTCTGCCATAACTATATTGTGCGATTCGCCGACGTAGAGTGATGGTGGGGCATCGAGATGCCTGGACAGGTCAGCCGATCCGGGTCCATCGTGCGATAGCACGGGTGGGTCAATCGTGTGACAGTTTGATAAATGACGATGATTTTTCCGCACTGACGTAAGATTTTTCCGATAAGGAGCGTTCCGCCATGCTCTCACGCACTCTTGAACAGACGCTCCACCGTTCGCTCGGCTTGGCTACGGAACGCAAGCACGAATACGCCACGCTCGAACATCTGCTGTTGGGGCTGATCGATGATGGTGATGCCATCACGGTTTTACGCGCCTGCGGGGTCGATGTTGATCGGCTGCGGCGTGACCTGACTGAATTCCTCGATAAGGATCTGGCGGGTTTGGCGACCGATCGCCCCGGCGATCCGAAGCCGACGGCCGGCTTCCAGCGCGTGGTGCAGCGCGCCGCCATCCATGTGCAATCATCCGGCCGCGATGAAGTGACCGGCGCCAACGTGCTGGTCGCCTTGTTCAGCGAACGCGAGTCGCACGCAGTCTATTTCCTGCAAACCCAGGACATGACCCGGCTCGACGCGGTGAATTTCATCAGCCATGGCATTGCCAAATCCCCTGGCCGCAGCGCCGTCCGCCCGCCGACCGCAGGCAAGGACGCCGAACCCAGCCAGCCGGAAACCGAACGCGAGGAAAAGCCGAAAGGCCGGCCCAGCCCGCAGGACGCGCTGTCGACCTACTGCACCAACCTCAACAAGAAAGCCCAGGCCGGCAAAATCGACCCGCTGATTGGGCGCGATCTCGAAATCGAGCGCACCATTCAGATCTTGTGCCGCCGGACCAAGAACAACCCGCTTTATGTCGGGGACCCAGGGGTCGGTAAAACCGCGATTGCTGAAGGCCTCGCCAAGCGCATCCTGGAAGGCGACGTGCCGGAAGTGCTGCAAAAGGCGACGATCTTCGCGCTCGACATGGGCGCGCTGCTCGCCGGCACCCGCTATCGCGGGGATTTCGAAGAACGGCTGAAAGCGGTGGTGACGGAGCTTGAAGCCCATCCCAACGCGATCTTGTTCATCGATGAAATCCACACTGTGATCGGCGCGGGCGCGACCAGCGGGGGCGCAATGGATGCGTCGAACTTGCTGAAACCGGCGCTCGCGTCGGGCAGCATGCGCTGCATCGGTAGCACCACCTACAAGGAATTCCGCAACTACTTCGAAAAAGACCGCGCGCTGGTCCGTCGCTTCCAGAAAATTGACGTCAATGAGCCGTCGATTGAGGACACGATCAAAATCCTGCGCGGCCTGAAGGCGAATTACGAAAGCCACCACAAGGTCGAATACACCGAAGAAGCCATTCGCGGCGCGGTGGAATTGTCGGCCAAATACATCAATGACCGCAAGCTGCCCGACAAGGCGATCGATGTGATCGACGAAGTGGGTGCAAGCCGGATGCTGGTGCCCGAAGCCCAACGCCGCAAGATCGTGACCCTGAAGGACGTGGAGGACGTGGTCGCCAAGATCGCCCGCATCCCCCCCAAATCAGTGTCAACCGACGACAAGGAAACCCTGCGCAACCTCGAACGCGATCTGCGGTCAATGGTGTTCGGCCAGGACCGCGCAATCGATGCTCTGGCGGCCGCGATCAAACTGTCACGGGCGGGCTTGCGCGAACCGGAAAAGCCGATCGGCAATTATTTGTTCAGCGGCCCGACCGGGGTGGGCAAAACCGAAGTGGCGCGCCAGTTGGCCTCCACCTTGGGGATTGAGCTGATCCGGTTTGACATGTCGGAATACATGGAACGCCACGCGGTCAGCCGACTGATCGGCGCACCGCCGGGCTATGTCGGGTTCGACCAGGGCGGCATGCTGACCGATGCGATCGACCAACATCCGCACGCGGTGTTGTTGT
>JANXRN010000080.1 GCA_025352995.1 Acetobacteraceae bacterium | reverse complement strand
TACAGCGTGGCAGCGATGACCAATGATGCGAGTTTGCAGCCATTGATTGAGGTTAATCGCAATCTGGCCGATGGATTGCGCACCCCGATCGTGGCCGTTCGGCCGCCAATGCGGGCTGAGCAGGGCATGCGCAGTTTCAGCGCCTAGTGGATAGAATCTGACGGAAAGAGCCGTCAGATTCTATCCACTAGCCTTTGATTTGGTGGAACGGATCACCTAACGCTCGGGTAGTGAGCGTTAGGATCGCACCACTAGCAAGGTCTATGCGCGCATCGATCATGGCGGCAACCGCGGTCAGAATCCGCCTGGCCGGTGCCTGACGATAGGCAAACACGTCGCCTTCTGGCCGATCATGCACGATCATTCCGGTTTCCACCTCGAACACCACCAACGTCCCATCCGACATGAGGCCGCAATCCAGGCCGAAATAATCGAGGCCGATGCGGGCCGCAATTTCTTCTAGTGCACGGATCGCACAAGGCGGAAAGACGGCGCTGATGTCGGCGAGGAAAGCCGCTTCTTCCGCGCGCTTGCCAGCATCGCGATCCATCCCGGCGTTGTAGTACCACACTGCCCAATCATCATGGATTGCCATGTGGAACGGCATCGGCGTGCCATCGACAAACACCACGCGGAACTTTCGCCATAATCCATCGGCGCTGCGGTAGTCGATGAATGGCGCCGTGAAGAATTCGTCGTCACCAGGATAGTCCGCCAGATAGCGCAGCAGATCGTTGTGGTTTCCAATCCGTGCCAGGCCCGTGCCGGCATGCGAATGGCGTGGCCGGATGATCGCGGGAAATGCGATCTTGTCGGCGAGCGCCGCACGCCCGAGCAGGATTTGCGGCGGTACAATCGCATCAGGCACGTCACGCAGCAAAACCGCTGCCGCATCGCGGCCTGTTGCGGCAATGCGATGGGCTGGGTTGATCACGGGCTTGCCGATGCGCGCGGCCAACGCACCTGCCGCCCGCAACGCGGCGTCGTGCCGATGGTCCTGGGCGATGGCGATGAAAACGCAGTCAATGTCTGGCAAATTCGTCGGCGCGTCTGCGATGTCGTCCAGCCAAAGCGTGTGCAGATCGGTCGTTGCCTCATCCAGCAACAGCGCCACCGGCAAATTCGCCTGAAAATCGCCCGGCGTATTCACCACCAGCAGCCGCCGTTGCGGTGTCGCTGCTTGCCGGAAGGTCAGTGGCGCTTCGGCAATCGCGGCACGCAAATAGGCGACGCCGGCACCTGCATCGCCGAGCGCCTGGCATACTTCCCACAACAGAAACCGCGCCACATGGCGATCGCGGGGAACTGCCTCGGCATATTCCAGCAAGGCCCGGGCGATGGCCCATTCGCCGCGCTCGGCGTGTTGCATGGCGAGGGTGACGAAGGAAACTGGGGGCGAGATTTGGTTCATGGCGCACGGTCGCGCGGAAGGGTTTAGGAGTGGTTAAGGTTAGGAAGAGTCTTCTTTTTGTGAACAAAAAGAAGCAAAAAAACTTTGTCCGTTCCTGGCCGTTGGCGCAGGAACTTACCGCAGTCCCTCGGCAACCGTACCAAGTGTGAAAAAGTTTTTTTGGTTCTCTTTGTTCACAAAAAGAACTGCTTCCTTACTTAAGAATCATAAGTGATGAGCGACTCCACCGGCACATCCAACCGCGCCCGCCCGCCGAGAAAACTCAGCTCGATCAGCGTTGCCGCGGCCGTGACCTCCGCGCCTACCTGGCGCAGCAGCTTGATGCCCGCCGCCATGGTGCCGCCGGTTGCCAGCAGATCATCGACCACCACCACACGCTGGCCGGGCGCGACGGCGTCGGCTTGGATTTCGATGCGGTCAGTGCCGTATTCCAGCGCATAGTCCAGCCCGATGGTGGCGCCCGGCAGCTTGCCGCGCTTGCGCAGCATGATGAAGCCGCAACCGAGCTTCAGGGCGAGGGGGGCCGCGACCAGGAAGCCGCGTGACTCGATCCCGGCGATGACATGCGGGTTGTATCCCCGTACCACGTTCGCCATCCGCCCCATTGCCACCTGCCAGGCATCGCCGTGGGCGAGCAGGGTGGAGATGTCGTAAAACAGGATGCCCGGCTCGGGGAAATCCGGAATGCCGCGTATATGGTCTTTCAAGTCCATGCCTCGATCGCTCCGATGCGGGTCAGGTGGCGGTGTATGGCGTGGTGCTTGTCGGATCGCAAGGCGGCGGCTAGGTCACGCCTATGCCACGTATCCTGCTTGCCACTTTCGTCGGACTGGTCGGGTTTTTCGCCTATATCGGCGGCGCCGTGGTGCTGGCCGATCGGGTGGCGCCGTTGCACTGGACGGTGCAAGTGACCTATTTCCTGCTCGCCGGCGTGCTGTGGGTTGTGCCGGCGCATTTTCTGGTATTGTGGGCGGCACGCAAATGGTAAGCCTTTCTCGCAACTGTCCTAATTCCGCCATGCCACGGTAACAATCACGGCCTAGCTCACGCCCGTGAATTAACTTGAGGGATCCAAGCCGATGAAGCGTCGCTCGCTCCTGGCCGCCACCGCCGCCACCGCCATCGCGCCGCTGGGCTTCGCCCGCGCGCAGGGCGCCAAGACCAAGATCGTGTTCTGGCACGCCATGGCCGCCTTCCTCGGCGAGGAAATCGGCAATATCTGCAAGGGCTTCAACGCGTCGCAGAATGAATATGAAATCGAGCCGATTTTCAAAGGCACCTACCCCGAAACCCTGACTGCCGCCATCGCCGCCTGGCGCGCCGGGCAGGCACCGCATCTGGTGCAGATGTTCGAAGTCGGCACCGGTTCGATGCTGGCAGCCGGCCCGGCAGTGAAGCAGGTCTGGCAGCTGTCCCAGGAAACCGGCGTCAAGCTCGATCCCGAATCCTATATCGGCGGGGTGCGCGGCTATTACAGCTTGTCGGACGGCCGGATGGCGTCGATGCCGTTCAATAGCTCCACTGCTATCATGTGGTACAACAAGGACGCGTTCGAAAAAGCCGGCCTTGACCCCGCCAAGCCGCCCGCGACCTGGGCCGACGTGATCACCGCCTGCCGCGCCATCAAGGCGAAGAACGCGGCGCCGATCCCGATGACCACTGCCTGGCCGACCTGGGTGCATATCGAAGAATTCGGCGCCATGCATGATCTGCCGGTCGCGACCCTGAGCAACGGGTTCGATGGTCTGGGCGCTGAGCTCAAGATCAACACTGCGCCGTTCGTCAAGCATCTCAACCGCCTGCTGGATATGTCCAAGGAAGGCCTGTTCAAATATGGCGGCCGTGACAGCGCGGCCGAGCCTTTGTTTATTTCCGGCGAAGCGGCGATCGGCTTCACGTCGTCCGCCGCCCGCGCGGCGATCAAGCGCGACGGCAAGTTCAATTCTGGCGCGGCGCTGCTGCCGACCGATCCGGAGGTGAATCCCAACCCGATCAACTCGGTGATCGGCGGCGCCAGCCTGTGGACGATGACCGCGCCGAACCGCTCGGCCGCCGAATACAAAGCCGTCGCGACGTTCCTCAAATATATCGGCCAGCCCGAACAAGACGCGCATTGGCACCAGGTTTCCGGCTATGTCCCGGTGACGTTTGGCGGCTATGAACTGTCGAAGAAACAGGGCTTCTACGAAAAGACTCCCGGCACCGATGTGCCGATTACCCAGCTTGCGCGCGGCAAGCTGACCGCCAATTCCAAGGGCTTCCGGCTGGGCCGCATGGTCGAACTGCGCAACATCATCCAGGAAGAAATGGAAAAGGCGCTGCAAGGCCAGCAAACCGCGCAGGTGGCGCTGGATACGGCGGTTACGCGCGGTAATCGGGTGCTGCGGGAGTTTGAGAAGTCGGCGAAGGGTTAAGGAGATTCTTCTTTTTGTGAACAAAAAGAAGCAAAAAAACTTTTTATCCATTCCTGCCCGTTGGGTTGGGAACTCATCCGGTTCCCGCGCGCAGGGAACCAAAGTGGAAAAGTTTTTTGCTTCTTTTTTTCAAAAAAGAAGCGCTTCCTTCTAATGGAACGCCGCACCATCTTCGCCGGCTGGGTGCTGCCAGTGTGCCTGGTGGCACCCCAACTGCTGCTCACCTTCTTCTTCTTCCTATGGCCCGCCGCCCAGGCCATGTGGTTCAGCCTCATGCGTCAGGACGCGTTCGGTATCCGCACCGAATTCGTCGGGTTGGAGAATTTCACCGACCTGTTCGCCGATCCGCTCTATCTTGATTCGGCTGTGCGCACCGTCGTGTTTTGCAGCGCCGTCGCCGTGCTGGCGATGGGGACGGCGTTATTGCTCGCCGTCTTCGCCGACCGTGAAATTCGTGGCCGGACGATTTATCGCACATTGCTGATCTGGCCCTATGCGGTTGCCCCGGCCATCGCCGCTGTGCTGTGGGTGCTGCTGCTCAACCCGCAAATCGGCATTGTGGCGCACGGGCTGAAGGCGATCGGCATCATCTGGGACTACCGGCTGAACGATACCCAGGCGATGCTGGTGGTTATCCTGGCATCGGCCTGGAAGCAGGTCAGCTACAACTTCATCTTCTTCCTCGCCGGCTTGCAATCCATCCCGAAAACCGTGATCGAAGCTGCCCGCATGGATGGCGCCCGCGGCTGGCGGCGCTTTCGCACCATCACTTTGCCGCTGCTCGCGCCCACGGTGTTTTTCCTTATCGTGGTCAATGTCGTTTATGCCGCCTTCGATACTTTCGCGACCATCCAGGCCATCACCCATGGCGGCCCCGGCAAGGCGACCGAAACGCTGATGCTGAAAGTCTATCGCGACGGGCTGATTAATCTCGATCTCGGCTCCTCCTCCGCGCAATCGGTCGTGCTCATGGTCGGGGTCGTGGTGCTCACCGCGCTGCAATTCCGTTTCATCGGGCGGAGAAACGCGGAATGAGCCCGCGCACCGACTGGGTCGCCCATCTAGTGCTGTGCGGCGGCGTGGCACTTTTCCTGCTGCCGCTGTGGCTGCTCATGGTCGGCGCTACCCAGGATGGCAGTGCGATTGCGCGCGGCGAACTGTCCTTTCTGCCCGATTTGCGCAATCTCGGGATTTTCTGGGAGGTTTTGACCGATAAAGGCCCCGGCGGCGCCACAATCTGGCACATGCTGCTGGTGTCGGGCGCGATGGCGCTGGCGATCGCGTTTGGCAAGATCGTTATTTCGTTGTTGTCGGCCTACGCCGTCACGTTCTTCCGCTTCCCGCTGCGCATGGTTTGCTTCTGGACGATTTTCATCACCTTGATGCTGCCGGTCGAAGTGCGCATCGTGCCGACCTACGCGGTGATGGCCAATTTCGGCCTGATCAACAGCTTCACCGGCCTTGCCGTCCCACTGATTGCCAGCGCCACCGCCACGCTGCTGTTCCGCCAGGTCTTCCTGGTGGTGCCGGATGAAATGGTCGAAGCGGCGCGGATGGATGGCGCCGGGCCGTTGCGGTTTCTGCGCGACATCCTGATCCCGCTATCGGCTGCCAACATGGCGGCTTTGTTCGTGATCGTGTTCGTCTATGGCTGGAACCAGTATCTCTGGCCGTTGCTGGTGGCGACTGATCCCAAGCTCGACACCATCGTGATCGGCATCGTCAAGATGATCGGCGGCGATACCGTCACCGACTGGAACCGGGTGATGGCCGCCGCCGTGCTGGCGCTGCTGCCGCCGGTCCTGGTGGTGCTGCTGATGCAACGATGGTTCGTCAAGGGCCTGACCGAGGGCGATAAATAATGGCGACGCTGGAACTGCATGATCTGCGCAAAAGCTTCGGCGCCACCGCGGTGCTGCATGGCGTCGATCTCGCGCTCAACGATGGCGAAATGCTGGTCATTGTCGGTGCGTCCGGCTGCGGCAAATCCACCTTGCTGCGGTTGATCGCGGGCCTCGAAATCCCGACCTCCGGCCAGATTATACTTGATGGGCGCGACGTCGCCCAGCTTGACCCGGCCGAGCGTGACATTGCGATGGTGTTTCAGAATTACGCGCTCTACCCGCATATGTCGGTGTTCGACAACATGGCTTACGCGCTGAAAATCCGCGGCCTTTCTCGCGATGACATCGCCCGCCGGGTGCGCGAAACCGCCGATATTCTTGGGCTGGGGCCATTGTTGGACCGCAAGCCGCGGCAGTTGTCCGGCGGTCAGCGCCAGCGCGTCGCAATGGGTCGGGCGATCGTGCGCGAACCCAAATTATTCCTGTTCGATGAGCCGCTATCGAACCTCGACGCCAAATTGCGCGTCAGTATGCGGGCCGAAATCAAGCGGCTGCAACGCCGCATGGGTGTCACTAGTCTTTACGTCACCCATGACCAGGTCGAGGCGATGACCTTGGGCGACCGCCTGCTGGTCATGCATCAAGGTGTTCCGGTGCAGTTGGCCACCCCGATGGAGGTGTTCGAGCGCCCCGCCACCACCTACGTCGCCGGCTTCATCGGTGCGCCGGCGATGAATTTGCTGCCGGCCGTGCTCTGCCAGGACGGCACCGCTGCCGATCTCGGCCGTGGCCTGATCATCCCATTCGCCGACGGCAAGCGCGATGGCGCCGACGGCCGCAAGCTCACCATCGGCATCCGCCCGGAACATATCGCCCCCGATCCTGCCGGCATGGCGATGCAAATCGACCTGGTGGAGCCGCTCGGCTCGGAAACCGTGCTGATCGGCCGGCTGGATGATGGCGAATTGCTGTCGGTGAAAGTGCCGGGGCGGGCACCTGCGGACGCGCTAATCCATGTCAGCTTCCCCGCCGCCGCGCTTCATGTTTTCGATGCTGAAACCGGGTTGCGGCTCGGCTGATTTTAAGGCTTTGAACAGTACAGCAAGCAAAAATCTTCTTTTTGTTCACAAAAAGAAGCAAAAAAACTTTTCCACTTTGGTTCCGAGCGCTTGGCGGTTGCGGAGGGCGCACGCCAACGGCCAGGAATGGATAAAAAGTTTTTTTGGTTCTTTTTGTTCACAAAAAGAACTGCTTTCTTCTTATACTACCTATCACGTCAATAACACGGGAAATTGGTCGGAGTGAGAGGATTCGAACCTCCGGCCCCTGGACCCCGAGACCAGTGCTCTACCAGGCTGAGCTACACTCCGACCGAGAGGCGGCTTATATCGGGGCCGGCCCCGAAGGGCAACCCCGTCCTATAACAAGGTTGCTTGTTGGCTGACCGGCTTGGGTAGCATGGCCAGGCGCGCGAGCAGGGCCGGAACGCCATCGATGACTTCGAACAAATCCCGCGCGCTGGCTTGGGCAAACCCGTTGGCGATTGCGGCTTCAAGGATCGCCACCCAGGGCTTGGCGTAGCCGGCGACGTCGCAGATCAGAATCGCCTTGCCGTGCAGCCGCAACTGCCGCCAGGTCAGAATTTCGAAGAATTCGTCGAGCGTTCCGAGTCCGCCGGGCAGGATCACGAAGGCGTCGGCAAGTTCGAACATCCGGCGTTTGCGGGTGTGCATGTCGGGGGTGACGATCAGTTCGCCCGCGCCGATATGGGCGACTTCCCGCTGCATCAGAAATTCCGGCATCACGCCGACCAATTCGCCGCCTGCCTTGTGTGCGGCGCGCGCCACCACCCCCATCAGCCCGATCCCGCCACCGCCGTAAACCAGCTTGATGCCGAAAGCCGCGAGCCCTTCGCCCAACGCCTCGGCAGCGGCGGCAAACGCCGGATTGCTCCCCGCCGCCGAGCCACAAAATACTGCGGCCGACTGAATCCCTATCATTCCGCCCTCCTGACGACGCGCCCGCCATAGCACAAACGCCGCCGCACATCATTCTTTGCGCTGGCAGGGAATAGAGATTGCCGCCCAGCCGTCTTCCTCCGTATGTCTGTGTTGCGTGCAATATTTCGAGGGGGTTTAAAATGCGTCGTTTCGGATTGATTTTTGGCGGCTTGGCGTTGGCGGCGGTTGTGGCGGGCGCGGGTTTCGCCCAGGCCCAGGGTGCCTTTGGCGAAGTGATTGCCGGCCGCCAGGCCAGCATGAAACAAGGCGGCGGCAATATGGGCGCGATCAAGAAGGCGCTCGATGCTGGCGGCGACCTTACCGGCGTTGCGACCAACGCCCAGGGCGTTGCAGACTGGGGCCGCAAGATGGCGAGCGTCTTCCCGGCCGGCAGCGGCCCGGAATCCGGCGTCAAAACCAACGCTCTGCCGGAAATCTGGGTCAGCAAAGGTGATTTCGAGAAACTGGCCGCCAATCTCGGTGCTGAGGCCGACAAGTTGATGGCCGCCCTCAAAGCCAATGACAAAACCGCGGCGACCGCGGCGTTCGCGGCCACCGGCGGCGCGTGCGGCGCCTGCCATCGCACCTACCGCGCCAAGATCTGATCCTGTCCTGGCCGACAGCGAACCCGGAGGGCGTCGTCCTCCGGGTTTTTGTTTGCGCGCGGTCCCCCCTTGGATCAGAAGCCTACCGATGAAATTCCATGTCCTGATTGCCTGCTGCCTGCTCACGCTCCCCATCCTGGCGCACGCCCAGCTCAGCCCGATTGAGGCCGCTATCGAACGTCAGTCCGGGATGAAATCGGCCGATGACGCGATGACCATCATCAAACGCGCCATCGAAACCAATAGCGACCTCGACACCGCCACGCTGTACGCCCGCGCCATTGCCGACTGGGCACGTAAGATGACGGCATTGTTCCCGCCCAATAGCGGCCGCAGCGCCGGGCTGAAATCCGCCGCACTCGACGACATCTGGACCGACCCGGCCGAGTTCAATCGCCGTCTTGCCCGCCTGATGGACGATGCCGCCGCGCTCGCCCGTGCCTTGCGTGCGGATGATCCGTCAGCCCGGCCGGCCGCACTTGCCCAGACCGCCGATGCTTGCCGGTCCTGCCACCTGAAATTCAGGGCGGATTTCTAAAGTTTGGTGACGACGAACCAGACCACACAAGCCGCGATCACCAGGATCGCCCCTGCCAGCATCGAGCTTGCCATTCGTGGCGATGGCGTTGCTGCCGGCAGGCGCTTCTTGCCGGTGAACATCGGCCGCACCAGATCGTGCCGCTTGACCACTGCGTAAGCGATGATCGCGATCACATGCAGCAGCACCACGATCTCGATGGCGTTGAAAATCACCAAATGAAAGCCCATCAACTTCTCGCTCAACGGCCCGGCGATCAGTTTTGACAGCGGGCCTTCGACGAAATCTTCCTCGTTCTTCCCAAACAGCCCGGTGCCGATTTGCGCCAGCAGCAGCGCCAGTATGCCCAGCACCATCCAGCCCCCAGCCTCATTATGGCCGATCTGGGTATCGGGTTCGCGACGCGGGAAATGCAGCAAATGCTGGATCGCGGCGATCGGGCTTTTGATGAATTGGCTGAAGCGCGCGGTTTCGCTTCCCACCAGCCCCCACACCAGGCGCCACAGCACCAGGGCCAGGATCGCTTCGCCACACAGTTTATGCAGCGCCAGCATGTTGGTTTTGATCGTCACGTAGCTGCCGGCAATCAGCAGCACCAGCACCCAATGGAACAGCCTGGTTGGCACATCCCAAATCCGCATCGGCAGGATCAGACCCGAATTCGGCTTGCGAGGCGCCATTGGTGGTTTCCTTCTTCTGCCATGTGGACAGAGTTGCCGGTGTTTCTATTCCATCAACCGGCTGCGAACAAAGGGTGACGCAGCTTCTTTTGCAAGATACTGTCCCGGTTATGGCACAAGAACCGGTCAGACTCCGCCGTTCGAACCCGTGGCGCGTGGCAGGCCTGGTTGCCGGTGCTGCCCTTCTCGGGCTCGCAGTCTGGTGGGGCAGCGCGAGCCATCGAACCCCGCCGATCGAGGTGCCGTCGGCTTCCATTGCCCCGGTTGCATCCACTGTCGTTGCGCAGGCGCCTGCGCCCGCCGCGGCAGCCCCCACGGCACCCAGCTTCGACATTGTTCGCGTCAACCCACAAGGCAACACCGTCATCGCCGGACGCGCGGCGCCGGGGGCGGAGGTTAGCGTGCAGCAAAATGGTCAGGAGATCGGCCACGCCCGGGCCGATCAGCAAGGCCAGTTCGTGGTGCTGCCGGATAAGCCGATTGCACCAGGCGCCCAGGAATTGACGTTGTCGGCGCGAACCGGCGACCAGCCGGCAGTCCAGGCCGCAGCCCCGGTTATTGTGGTGGTGCCGCCGGCGCCGCAAGTGCAAATCGCGCAGGCCAATCCGCCCACCATGGCGACGCCCTTGGTGGTGCTAACTCCGCCAGACGCGGCCCCGCGCGTGTTACAGGCGCCCGCGCCGGTTGGTGCGCCCCCCGCGCGCAAGGGCTTGACGCTCGGCACGGTTGATTATGACGCCGCCGGCGCGATCCGCTTTTCCGGCACCGCCGACCCTGCCACCCCGATCCAGATTTACGTCGACAACCGCTCCTTTGGAAAAGTTATAACGGCGCCGGACGGCAGCTGGGTCATCGGGCCAACCAATGCGGTGCCGCCTGGCGATCATACGCTGCGCCTCGATCAACTTGCCGCCAACGGGGCTGTCGCGGCGCGGGTCGAAGCGCCGTTCCGCCGCGTGCTTCCTGCGGAAGTGCCGATCGTCGGGGCGCAGAGCGTGGTGGTGCAGCCGGGTGAAAGCCTGTGGCGCATCGCGCGGAAGCGTTATGGCGCCGGCATTCACTATACCGACATTTATCAGGCCAATCTCAGCCAGATCCGCGACCCGGACTTGATTTTCCCCGGTCAGGTCTTCGCCACGCCAGTGCGGGTGGACGCCAGGCCGGTGCCGTCCAGCAGCTCGAGATAAGGCGTCAGGCTGAGCAGAAACAAGGTCAGCGCGGTCACCAGTTCGGTAACGGTGGGCGGCATCGCGATCGTCACCTCGCTGGCCAGCACCACCCGGTGATCGGCCTGCAACCGCGCGGTCCAGTCATCCGGCAGCAGCGCCGGAAGGCGGCCCACCGCGCCCAGCACGCCCCGCCGTCGGTCTTCCATCGCGCCAGCCGTGCTCGGCACCCGTCCGGCAACGACGCTGAGCCTGAGGCCGCCGCCAGCGCCGATCATCGTCGCCCAGACCTGGCGGCCCATCCAGGTTACGTTGAAGGTCGGGAACGTCTCGGCGGACATCGGGCTTAGGCGGCCGTCGCGATCGACCTGGAACGGACCCAGGGTCAGCGGTGCGTCGAAGGGCATTCACACTCTCCTTTGCCAGCCAAGGCGGAACTCTCTTGCCCGACAAAGGTGAAACTTCCATAAACACGGCCCCCGGAGCACAAAATCACCATGGCCCTTGCCGAATCTCTGAAACTCGTTCTGTCCCCGCCGCACCCTGCCGGCCGGCCGTTCATCGCGGGTGGCGCCGTCGCGGTGGTGGTCGGGCTGATCGTGGCCCCGTGGCTTGCCTGGCTCGGGGTGATTTTCGCCGCATTCTGCTTTTATTTCTTCCGCGATCCGGAACGGGTGGTGCCGCCCAGGCCCAATCTGGTGCTGGCGCCGGCGGATGGGCATGTCGTGTCGGTGGTCATGGCAGCCCCGCCCGAAGAACTCGGCCTGGGTGCGGAGCCGCGCTGGCGGGTGGCGATTTTCCTGTCGGTGCTCGATGTTCACGTCAACCGCGTGCCGGTCGATGGGGTGGTGACGCGGATTGCCTATCGCCATGGCAAATATCTCAGCGCCAATCTCGACAAAGCAAGCACCGACAATGAACGCAACGCCCTTGCCATTCGCTTGCCCGATGGCCGAGACCTCGCCGTGGTTCAGATCGCCGGCCTGATCGCGCGGCGGATTTTGTGCGACGTGCATGAAGGCCAAACCGTGCGCGCCGGGGACCGCTTCGGGATTATCCGCTTCGGCAGCCGCACCGATGTCTATCTGCCGCATGGCGTGATGCCGCTGGTGGTGGTCGGCCAGACCATGATCGGGGCGGAAACCGTGGTCGCGGAACTATCCGCATGAGTGAACGGGCGCCACGTCCGGTGATTTCCCCCATCCAGCGCTTTGGGGGGCGGCTGAAAGGTAAATTGCGCCCCCGCGGCCGGCCGCGCTTCAGCGGGCCGTCTTTCAACCGCATGATCCCCAATTTGCTGACCATGCTCGGCCTGTGCTCCGGCCTTACCGGGATGCGCTTCGCCCTTGAAGGCCGCTTCGGTGCGGCCGCCGTCGCCATCGTGGTCGCTGCCGTCATCGATGGGCTGGATGGCCGGCTCGCCCGGCTGCTCAAAGCGACCTCCCGCTTCGGCGCCGAATTCGACAGCCTGGCCGATTTCGTCTGCTTCGGCGTGGCGCCGGCGTTCATCCTTTATCTGTGGAGCCTGCAATCCTGGCACGGCTACGGCTTCACCCCGTGCCTGATGTTCGCGGTCTGCATGGCGCTGCGGCTGGCGCGCTTCAACGCCGCGATCGACGGCCCGGCACACCCGGCCTTCACCTATAATTTCTTTACCGGCGTTCCCGCCCCCGCCGGCGCCGGGCTGGTGCTGTTCCCGCTGTTCGTCGGGCTGGAAGCGCAAGTGATGCACTGGGACTGGTTGCTGGCCGCTATGCAGTTCCCCGCGGTGGTGGCGGCAACCCTGGTCGGGGTCGCGGTGCTGCTGGTGTCCACCTTGCCGGTGTGGAGCTTCAAAAACTTCAAGGTGCCAACCCGCTACGTGCTGCCAATGCTGCTCGGAACCGGGCTGTTCGCGGCACTGCTGGTGGCCGATCCCTGGGCGGCGCTGGCAGCGGCCGGGCTGGTCTATGTCGGGATGCTGCCGTTTTCGGCGCGGAGTTACGCGGGACTGCGGCGGGCGGCGGAAACGCTGGCGGAGGGGGAGTAGAGGGGCTTCTTTGTTTAGAAAGGCTCCCAGGCAAGAGAAGTCAGAAGGCAAGAAGTTCTTTTTGTGAACAAAAAGAACCAAAAAAACTTTTTCCGACGGCACTGCCTACCCGTTGGGTCGGGAACTCATGAAAAAAGCTTGACGGAACATATCATGAACATGTATGGTCGGCCCATGGTTTCATTCCTTCCCTTCTTCACGTTGCTGCAGGCCGCCATTGGCGTGCTGTCGCTGCGCGACCAGAGCAAGCCGGACTTCTTCCGGGAGCTGTGGAATCGCGTCGGGCGCATGGGGCGGCGGTTGGAGCGGCTTATCGCGCAGTGGCGGGCGGGCACTCTGCCGGCGCCACGGGCGCAGGATTCCGAGAAGGGCAAGCGCAAGGACCGGGTGCGCTCGCCGAAGATCAGCTTCCCCGAGGGACATGGCTGGCTGGCGGCGCGGATGCCGGACATTCATCAGAAGCTGGGCGATTGGCAGTTGATGGTCAGTCAGGAGGAGTGCGCGCGGTTCCTTGCCGAGGTTCCGCAGGCGCGGAAGATTGTGGGCGTGTTGGCGCGAATGCTGTTCGTGCCGGCTGGAAAGATCGCCGCGAAGGTGCAGCGGGAGGTGGTTTGGCCTCCGCCGGCATGGGTGGAAGCGGTGAAGCAGGCGAAGATGATCGTCGGCCCGACCGGTAGGCTGGAATGGCAATAAGGCGTTTGGGGCTTTTTGCGCCTTATTTGTTTCGATTTGTTAATAAATTGTGAGAATTCCCAACCCAACGGCCAGGCAGTAACGTAGGAAAGTTTTTTTGCTTCTTTTTGTTCACAAAAAGAAGAATCGCTTACTTCAACGTCTCCAGATAAGCGATCACGTCAGCCCGCTGGGTTTCGTTCTTCAATCCAGCAAAGGTCATCGTGGTTCCCGGCACCATCTCGCGCGGGTTGACCAGATATTTATCCAAGGTCGCCGCATCCCAGGTCAGTTTCGCGCCCTGATTGGCCGCCGAGTATTTGAACCCGGCGACGCTGCCGGAAGGCCGGCCGACGATGCCGAACAGGCTTGGGCCGATCAGGTTTTTACCGGCTTCCACCCGATGGCAGGCGCCGCATTGTGTCTTGACGATTTTCGTCCCGTTCGCCACATCGCCCGCGATTGCTGGCAGGCTGGTCAGTAACATTGCGGCAAGCACGGCGGAAAAACGGGTCATGGTTTTCTCCTCAGATCACACCGAAACGGCATAACGCATTCCCATTTCCGAATATACTTGCGCCGTTGCTATGCCTGGGCTGCGATACGGTGAGCAAATTTCCGGCAAGGACCCAACGAATGCAATTTGGCGATGATTTCCGTGGCAAGCGGGTCGTGATCACGGGGGCGGCGGGCATTTATGGCGGTTGGATCGCGGCCGGCTTCGCCCGCGCTGGCGCGACGCTCTGCCTGTCCGATATGCGGGGCGATTTGCTCGATGACGTGGTGGCGCGCCTCGGGCTCGATCCCGCGACGACTTTGCGCCACGCGACGGAACTGACGGAGTCCGCCTCAATCCAGGACCTTGCCGCAACAATTGCCGCCGCCTGGGGTGCGCCCGACATCGTGATCAATAATGCCGGGGTTTATCCGCGCACGGGCGAACTGCTGCATCTGGCCGAGGCTGAGTTCGATCGCATCATGTCGGTTAATGTTCGCGCGCCCTTCCTGGTGACCCAGGCGATGGCGCGGCTGATGATCGCCGAACGGGTTCAGGGCGTATTCATCAATATCGGTTCGGGGGCGGCGCGGCAGATGCCGACCGGGTCGGTTACTTACTGCATGTCCAAAACTGCCTTGGAGCGGCTGTCGAAGGGCCAGGCGCTGGAGCTCGCTCCGCACAAAATTCGCGTCAACGTGGTCGAACCTGGCTTCGCGCCGGGCAGTGATTTTTCGTATTTGCCGCCGGACTATGTTGACCGGATGACGGCGCGCATCCCGCTCGCCCGCAATTCCGGGCCGGATGATACCGCGTCCGCGGTGATGTTCTTGTGTTCACCGGCGGCGTCCTACATCACCGGCACCGCGATCGCGGTTGATGGCGGCAACTCGATCGGCACCTATCAGCCGGCGACCAATCAGTAATGCGCAATTTGCTCACCGATGTGGCCGGCATATCCGTCGGCCACGCGACCGATCTCGCGCTTGGCTCTGGTGTTACCGCGATTTTGTTTGATGAAATGACGGTGGCGTCTTGCGTGGTGCTTGGCGGCTCTCCTGGCACGCGCGATACAAGGTTATTAGAACCAGAGGCCACGATCCCGGGCGTCAACGCGTTCGTGCTGTCGGGCGGTTCGGCGTTCGGCTTGGATGCGGCGGGCGGGGTGCAGGCCCATCTGCGCGCGCAGGGCCGCGGCTGGCGGGCGCGCGAGGCGGTCGTTCCGATCGTCAGCCAGGCGATTTTGTTCGACCTGCTCAATGGCGGCAACAAGGATTGGGGGCTGCATTCGCCGTACCGCGATCTTGGCTACGGGGCGGCCTGCGCGGCGGCTCCGGGGGAATTCGCGCTCGGCACGGTCGGCGCTGGCACCGGCGCGACCGTCCCTGGCGTCAAGGGCGGGCTGGGTTCGGCGAGTGCGCGCACGGCGTCCGGCCATACCGTTGCGGCTATCGTTGCGGTCAACGCAGTGGGGACGCCGATGATCGGTGATGGCCCGCATTTCTGGGCCGCGCCCTATGAAGTGAACGCCGAATTTGGGGGGAGGGGGCTTCCCGCGCAGGTGGTGGCCGATGATCTCCGCATGCGGCTCAAGGGCGCGCTACCGCAGGGGACCGCGACTACCATCGGGCTGGTTGCCACCGACGCGACCTTGACCAAGTCGCAGGCCAAACGCCTCGCCATCATGGCCAATGACGGCCTGGCCCGCGCGCTGTTGCCGGCCCATGCACCATCCGATGGCGATTGCGTTTTCGCTGCCGCCACCTGCCGCCGTCCGATGGTCGATCCTGGCGAACTCAACGAGATTGGCCATCTCGCCACCCTGGTCATGGCCCGGGCGATCGCGCGCGGCGTTTATGAAGCGACCGCGCTGCCTTACCCCGGCGCGCTGCCGTCCTGGCGGGACCGGTTCGGGGGCTGAGGGAGAGAGGCACTACGCCCGCGCGGTCACCCGTTTGCGCCAGCGCCGCAGCAGCAGCACCCCCAGCAGGGCAGCGCCCGCGATCAGGATTTGCTCGGCCGGTCGCAAATCATACAGCACATCGAGATTGGCGTGCAGCACCCGCACGGGGTTGAGGTTGGTGGCCAAGCCATACCAGGCAAACTCCACCAATGCGGTGCCAACCCAGGCGAGCAGGATCAGCGGCACCATTGCGGGCACGCCGGTCTGCCAGCGTCGTGGAGTCTGCCGCCAGATTACCAGGAAGAGGAACAGGCCAGTGTCGAACACTGCGTCGCCGACATTGCTTTTCGATTGCAGGAAGTAATGCCACAGCGCTAACACCCCGATCGGCCAGACCAGCCGATGCAGCTGCTTCCAGCGATGCCGCAATTTGCGTTGCCACCCGTCGGTGGAGGTGATTGCCAGCACAACCAGCCCCATCACGGCCACGAAGCCGATGGTGAGGTAGAAGCGCAGGACGATCTCGGACGCCACAGTCCAGAGCGACCATTTCTGATCATAGGCGTAGATCAGCAGATGAATAACCGCGTAGCAGGCGGCGGCAACCCCGAAAATACGCCGCAGCGGCACAAGTTTGGGCGCGTCGAGCAGCGCCCGGGCGGGGGTGACGGCCAGGCTCAGCAGGAAAAACCGGATCACCCAGTCGCCGGTATTATGGGTCGCCTCGGTAATCGGACGGCCGCCAAGGTCCCCGGTGAGGGCACGGGCCCCCAGCAGCAGCGCGGGTATGATGGACAGCACCAGCGCGGTTGCTTTCCAGGCGGCGAAGCGCCCGGCGCGGTCGCGCCAAGATCCGGCAATCGAACTCCACATAGTTGGTCATCCTCTCGCGGGTCCGACTTGCCGGGGCCGTGAATATAACACGGCTTTCGGTCACGATACGCGGGCTTTGTTCAGACGGATGCGGCGAGGGCGCGGAACTCGGCGTCCAAGCGGGCCGGATCTTGGGTGGCGTCCCAGTCGGCTGGCGCGGCAATCGCTGCGGCCAGCAATCGTTTGTAGCGCGCGCGGGGGATTTCGATGGCGCCGAACTGGGCGAGATGGGCGGTGATGAACTGGGTGTCGAGCAGACGCCAGCGACCGATGCGGAGCCGGGCGACGAGGTGGGTGAGGGCGACTTTCGATGCGTCCGTCGCGCGGCTAAACATGCTTTCACCGAAAAAAGCGGCGCCGATGGCGACCCCGTACAGCCCGCCCACCAGCGCGCCGTCGCGCCAGCATTCGACAGAATGGGCGAAACCGTGGCGATGCAAGCTGGTATAAAGCGCCTGGATATGCGGGTTGATCCAGGTATCGGGCGCGCCCGGCCGAGGTTCGGCGCAGGCAGCGATTACGCCGGCGAAGTCCTGATCGGTGGTAACTGTGAAACGGTCCGACAGCACCGTTCGCCGCAGCCGACGCGGCAAATGGAACCCATCAAGCGGCAAAATGCCCCGCATGACGGGATCGAACCAAGCGAGCTCGTCGCTATCGCGGGCCTCTGCCATCGGAAACACCCCGGCAGCATAGGCCCGCAGCAGTAAGTCCGGCGTGACCTCGTTAATCGGCTGCGAGTGCCATGGTACGGCGGGCCATCACGGTGCTGACATGATCTTCGAGGGCGTAGGCGATCGAGTCGGCATGGTTGGCGAACACGTGATCGGCGCCGGCCAGGATGCGGTAATCGACGGTGACGTTCTTCTGGGTGTTGAGCTTGTCGACCAGCTTCTTCACCGCCGGTTCGGGCACCAGCTCGTCCGCATCGCCATGCACCAGCAGGCCGCTGCACGGGCAGGGGGCGAGGAAGCCGAAATCATAATGGTTGGCCGGCGGGGCGACGCTGATCCAGCCCGACACTTCCGGGCGGCGCATCAGCAGCTGCATGCCGATGAAGGCGCCGAACGAATAGCCGGAAATCCACAGCCCGCCATGCGACGGGTTGACCGCCTGCATCCAGTCAAGCGCTGCCGCCGCATCGGAAATTTCCCCAATGCCGCCATCATAGCGGCCCTGACTGCGGCCCACGCCGCGGAAATTGAAGCGCATCACCGAAAAGCCCAGCTTCTGGAAGGACTGGTACATCGTGTAGGTGACGCGGTTATTCATCGTCCCGCCATGCATCGGGTGCGGGTGCATGATCAGCGCGAGCGGGGCGCCGGATTCTTTGGAGTGGTGGTAACGACCCTCAAGCCGGCCATCAGGGCCGGCGAACATGACTTCAGGCATGATATTCCGAAATCCGATTCATGTTTGCCAGCGACCAGGAGCCAGTCGGGCAGGGTTTACAAACGAGCCGTCTCAAGCGTATCCCGGGACCGCGCTGCGCGGTCGCTCCCGTGCGACCAATCTTTTTATCAGGCCCTAAACTGGCGATTGCGGGCCGCATAAACCAGCGCGCGAATCTCATGCCTCCCCTGCCGCATGTGACAATTGGATTTTCTTGACCTGGGCAGCCGGGTTTGCATAGGTTCATCTGGTTTCGGGCTTGCACGCACTCTGGCGCCCAACCACTTGGATCGCATCGCCACGGCGACCAGTATAGGCCTTGGCCGCGCCGCTTTCCATGAAAATGTCACACAAGATGCAAAAACCTGAGTCCCGCGCAACAATTTACCTCGACGCCAACGCCAGTGAGGTGTCTCGGCCAGAGGCGCGCGCCGCCATGCTTGCGGCCTTCGACCTGGTCGGCAATCCGGCGTCAGTCCACGGCGCTGGCCGCCAGGCGCGGGCGCTGCTGGAAGATGCGCGGGACGCGGTGGCGGGCCGATTTGGCGGGGCGGCGGGCGATCTGGTGTTCACATCGGGTGGGACGGAGGCCGATGCGCTGGCGATCCATGCGCTCGGCGCCGGCCGGAGGGTCATCATCGGCGCCACCGAACATGACGCGATCCGCGCGGCGGCCCCTGGGGCGGTGATTTTGCGGGTGGATGGCAACGGGGTGGCCGATCTGGATCAGTTGGCTGACCTGCTAGCCGACGGGCCGGCTTTGGTGTGCCTGATGCTCGCCAATAACGAAACCGGGGTGATCCAACCCATTGCCGAGGCGGCCGCAATCTGCCGGCGGTTGGGTGCGCGGCTGCATGTTGATGCGGTGCAGGCGGCGGGGCGGATGAAGGTCGATCTGATGGCGCTCGGCGCGGACAGCCTGGCGCTGTCGGGCCATAAACTGGGTGGATCGATGGGGGTCGGGGCGCTGCTGACAGCGCCTGGCGTGGACATCGCAGCCCTGATCAAGGGGGGCGGGCAGGAACGCGGGCGGCGCGGCGGCACGCCGGCACTGCCCGCGATCGCCGGGTTTGCGGCATGCGCTGGCATTTCTGATCTGGGCGACCAGCGAGACCGGTTTGCGGTGGCAGCCTCGGCATGCGGCGCGATTGAAATCGGCGCCGGCGCGCCGCGCTTGGGCAACACCGCCTGCCTCGCGCTGCCCGGCGTGAAGGCAGAAACTCAGGTGATCGCGCTCGATCTGGCGGGCATTCAGGTTTCGGCGGGGGCTGCGTGCTCGTCCGGCAAAGTGGCGCGCAGCCATGTGCTTGATGCGATGGGACTGGGGGCACTGGCGGGGGAGGCAATTCGGGTGTCGTTGCCGTGGAACATGACGGCGACCGAAATCGATTGCGCCATCGACGCCTATCGCGCCATGGCGGCGCGGCTGCGACCGGGAATGGCCGCATGAGGAACCGACCGATTTACCTCGACAACCAGGCGACCACCCAGTGCGACCCGCGGGTGATGGCGGCCATGCTGCCCTGGTTCAGCGAATTTTTTGGCAATCCGCACAGTGCCGAACATGCGATGGGCCAGCAGGCCGAAGCGGCGGTGGAAGCCGCGCGCGCTGAAGTGGCGGCATTAATCGGCGCCGATGTGCGCGAAATCGTTTTCACGTCAGGCGCCACCGAAAGCAACAACATCGCTATCAAGGGCGCGGCGCGCTTTGCCGGCCGGATGGGCGATAAGCGCAAGCGGGTCATAACTGTCGCGACCGAGCATAAATGCGTGCTCGAATCCGTGGCCGACCTCGCTGAGGATGGCTTTGAACCCATCGTGCTTCCGGTCGGCGCCGATGGCCTGCTCGACCCCGAAACGCTACGGGACGCCCTTGCTGTGCCCACCCTGCTGGTCAGCGTGATGGCGGTGAACAACGAAATCGGGGTGATCCAGGACATCAAGGCGCTGGCCGAAATCGCCCGCGATGCCGGGGCGCTATTTCATACCGATGCCGCGCAGGCGACGGGCAAAATCGCGCTCGATGTCGCTGGGATCGATTTGCTGTCGATCAGCGGCCACAAATTATACGGGCCGAAAGGGGTGGGTGCGCTTTATGTTCGCCGGCGCCCCCGGGTGCGGATCGCGCCGTTATTTTCCGGCGGCGGGCAGGAACGCGGCTTGCGGTCCGGCACCTTGCCGACGCCGTTAATTGTCGGGTTGGGGGAGGCGTGTCGGCTGGCGGGCCTGGACATGGCGGCCGATGCCGAACGGGTCGCTTGGTTGCGGGACCGCATGCTGAAGGGCCTGGGCGTCGCAATCCCGGGGATTTCCCTGAATGGCAGCACCAGCGCGCGGATTGCTGGCAACCTCAACATCACCTTCCCCGATGCCGCCGCGATTCTACTGATGGCGGCGATGCCGGAGTTATGTGTTTCGACCGGATCGGCCTGTTCGTCGGCCGAAGTCGAGCCATCTTACGTATTGCGTGCGCTCGGCCTCAGCGATGACGCCGCGGCGCGGACCTTGCGCGTGGGGATCGGACGCTTTACCTCCGCCGCCGAGATCGATGACGCCGTGGCGCTGTTCGCCCGTGCCTATGCCACCGTGATGAAAACGGAACCGTAATGCCCAAAATGATTTTCATTGAGCGCGATGGCGCCGCCCGCGAAGTTGATGCCCCGACCGGGCTGTCGGTGCTCGAAATCGCCCATAAGCATGGGGTGGATATCGAAGGCGCCTGCGAGGGCTCGCTGGCCTGTTCCACCTGCCACGTGATTGTCGATGCGGCCTGGTTCGATGGGCTCGAAACCCCGACCGAGGACGAGGAAGACATGCTCGACCTAGCTTTCGGGTTGGAACGCACGTCGCGCCTGGGCTGCCAGATCGTGATGTCGGACGCGCTCGACGGCCTGGTGGTGCGGCTGCCCGCCGGCACCCGCAACATGCTGGCCGGATAGATGCGGATTGTGGTTGCCATGTCGGGCGGTGTTGACAGCAGCACGGTCGCCGGGCTGCTGGCCGAAGCCGGGCATGAGGTGATCGGCGTTACCCTGCAATTATACGATCATGGCGCGGCGGTTGGCCGCAAGGGCGCGTGCTGTGCCGGACAGGACATCCACGATGCAAAGCGGGTCGCGGACCATCTGCGCATTCCGCACTATGTGATTGACGCCGAAGCGCGGTTTCGTGCCGCGGTGATGGTTGATTTCGCCGACAGCTACGCGTCGGGCGAAACCCCGGTGCCATGCGTGCGCTGCAACCAGACGGTGAAGTTCCACGACCTGATGGGCCTGGCCCGCGATCTCGGCGCCGAACGCCTGGCGACCGGGCATTACGTGCAGCGCATTGATGGCGCGGACGGCCCCCAGTTACATCGTGCCGCCGATCCGGCGCGCGACCAGAGCTGGTTCCTGTTTGCCACCACCCAGGCGCAGCTGGCGCAAACGATTTTCCCGCTCGGCGCGATGGCCGACAAGGACGCGGTGCGGGCGGAAGCGGAACGGTTGGGCATTGCGGTTGCCGCCAAGCCGGACAGCCAGGATTTATGCTTCGTGCCCAATGGCAGCTACGCCGATGTGGTCGGCAAGTTCCGCCCCGATGCGATGCTCGGCGGCGATATCGTGGCCGAGGACGGCCGGGTGCTGGGCCAGCATGACGGGATTGCGCGCTACACGGTTGGGCAGGCGAAACGGCTGGGCAATGCCGCACAAGACGGTGGCGCGCGGCGGGTGGTTGTGTCCCTCGATCCCGCGACGCGCCGCATTGTGGTTGGCGCGCCCGATCGTGGCACACGCCAGGTGCGGTTGCGGGAAGTGAACTGGCTGGTACCGCCGGCCCGGCTGCGCTGCACGGTGAAATTGCGCGCCCGCGAAATGCCGCATGCGGCCGAGGTGATCCCGACCGAGGATGGTGCGGACGTGCTGTTGGACGCGCCCGCGCTGCCAGCGCCGGGGCAGGCATGCGTATTCTATGACGGCGAACGGGTGCTGGGCGGTGGGTTCATTCGGCCTGCCGGTTGACGGATAGGGCACGCAAGCGGTATGTCGCGCGCCTCCCGGCAAAGCTGGTCGCTGGGACGATGGTATGGCGGTGTAGCTCAGTGGTAGAGCAGGGGAATCATAATCCCTTGGTCGGTGGTTCAAATCCGCCCACCGCTACCATCCATGCGACCCAGCACCCGGGAAAATAATATGCCCCTGTTTGATCAGTTCCAGTTCCAGCCGATCGAGGCCTGGGAAAAGCTTCCGGCCGAGATCGTGCTGGGTGATGTCGCCGGCATTGCGGTTGATTCGCGCGATCAGGTCTATTTGTTCAATCGTGGCGACCATCCGGTGGTGGTGCTCAAGCAAGACGGCACATTTCTGCGGTCGTGGGGCCAGGGGGTGTTCAGCAACGCCCACGGTGCCAGCATTGGGCCGGATGACAGTCTCTATCTGACCGATAATGGCGATCACACGGTGCGCAAATTCACCCCGGACGGCAAATTACTGCTGGAAATCGGGGTGCCGAACCAACCGTCGGCATTCATGAGCGGCGAACCGTTTTGCCGTTGCACCCACACGGCGCTGTCCCCGACTGGGGATATTTATGTTTCCGACGGGTATTGGAACGCCTGCGTTCATAAGTATTCGCCCACCGGGAAGCTGATCAAAAGCTGGGGCAAGCCCGGCACTGGACCGGGTGAGTTCAACTTGCCGCATAATATCTGCTGCGATGAGGTCGGGCAGGTCTATGTCGCGGATCGTGAAAATCATCGCATTCAGGTATTCGACGGCGAGGGCAATTACCTGCGTCAGATCAACAACCTGCACCGTCCGTGTGGCCTCGCCATCACGCCGGGGCCGTGCCCGTGCTTGCTGGTGGGGGAACTGGGGCCCTACATGGCGGTGAACCACGCCACCCCTAATCTCGGGCCGCGGCTGATGGTGCTGGGCAATGATGGCACCCTGATCAACCGGCTCGGGCAGGACAAG
Source organism: Acetobacteraceae bacterium (assembly GCA_025352995.1). Classification (GTDB taxonomy): domain Bacteria; phylum Pseudomonadota; class Alphaproteobacteria; order Acetobacterales; family Acetobacteraceae; genus CAITOL01. Next base: position 12,594 of record JANXRN010000080.1, on the reverse strand, counting down.
CCCGGCACGTCGCCCGGGGCGTTTGTTGCACCGCATAGCGTGGCGCTGGATTCGAAGGGCGATCTGTATGTTGGCGAAGTCATCGCCAATGACTGGGCGGCAGTGTTTCCGGGGACCGAGCGACCGGAGAAGCTGCGGCGGATGCAGAAATTCCGGCGGGTGGTTGGGTAGCGCCGGTCTTCCTACTTCCAGGCGCCCAACCGCCGCGCCGCCTCCGCCATATCCGCTTCCGGCCCGCAATAGCTGAAGCGCACGAAATGATGTCCGCGCTTGCGATCGAAATCGACGCCGGGGGACGCCGCGATGCCGGCTTCTTCCAGCATGCGGGCGCAAAACTCCTGGGCGTTGTTGGTGCGGTCAGAGACATCGGCATAAAGATAGAACGCGCCTTCGGCCGGGCTTAGGCGCGGGAACCCGGCGCCGGGCAGGGCGCGCACCAGCAGGTCGCGGGACCGTCGGTAGCGGGCGATGTTGGCGTCAAGTTCTTCGCCGCATTCGAACGCGGCCTCGGCGGCGATCTGGGCGATATGGGGCGCGCTGATGAACATGTTCTGCGCCAGGCATTCGACCGGGCGCACCAAATCGTCCGGCAGCACCAGCCAGCCGATGCGCCAGCCGGTCATCGAAAAATATTTGGAGAAACTGTTGACCACGATGGCGCTGGGGGACAGGGCAGCGGCAGTAACGATGCCGGCATCGTAATGCAGGCCGTGATAAATCTCATCACTGATCAGCCGTACGCCATTTTCGTGGCACCAGCGCGCGATGGCCGCGAGGTCGTCCGGGTGCAGCATGGTGCCGGCGGGATTGCAAGGGCTGGCGACAATCAGGCCGTCCGGGCGCGGGTGGAGCGCTTCGAGCATGGCAACGGTGGGTTGGAACCGCGTTTCCGGCCCGGTTTCCAGCATCACCGGCACCATGCCGAGTGCCACAAGAATATTGACGTAAGGCGGGTAGAACGGCGTTGCCATCGCGACCCGATCACCCGGATCGAACGCGGCGAGGAACGCCAAAGGAAAGGCGCCGGACGCGCCGACGGTCACTGCAATGCGGCTGGTCGGCACATCGGCATTGTACCAGGCGCCGATATGGCGGGCGATGCGGGCGCGCAAGGATGGCAGGCCGAAGGCTTCGGTGTAGCCCATCGCATGCCCGGCATCGAGCGCGGCCCGCGCGGCGGCAACCGCCCCGGCGGGTGCCCCGGTGCCGGGCTGGCCGACCTCCATCCGGATCACGTGCGGCGCGCCTTGTGGCAAGGCAAGCTGGCGCGCATTGGCGGCGGTGATGACATCCATCACCATGAAGGGCGGGGCGGAGGCGCCGCGCCCGATCTTCAAGGCCATTCTAGTTGCTGCCCGCCGACAAGCCCGCGCCGCGCGGATCGGTGGCGGCAACGCATGATCCTTCGCTGCCCGGCAAATAGCGGCTACACCCGATCACGTTGGCGCGCCCTGGTTCGGCGGGCAGGGCTGGCAAGGCCTGGGCCGTTGCCAGGGTTTGCGCCATGGCGCTGGCGGTGGCCCGCGCCGCCGCTTGCTGGCCGCTGCCGCCAACCGCCGCGCGGAATACTTTCAAGGCTGGGTTGAAGGCGATTGCCGCGCTTAGCAGCGGGGTTGAGCCTTGCCCCGGCGCCGCTGCCAGCAAAACCCCGGTGCCCGGCACGATGCGGCCGGTGCCGAACAGATTATTCATGCTGAATGCGCACGCCACCGCGTTGCCGGCATTATCGAGCGTCACTGCGCTGGATGACGCTGGTAGTGCGCCGCCGCCATCTTGCACCACCGCCTGCGGATCGCGGGCCAATGTCTGGAACGCAGCGGCCGCCGCCGCGCCACCCGGCCCGGTGGTAAACGCCACCTGATCGCCGTTGAAGCGCGACGCGACCAGCAGCGGCGCGCCCTGCTTGGGCAGTGCGCCGCGCAGATCGTCGAGGCTGATATTCGCCCCCACCGTTTGCGAGCCATCCGACAGGCGCCGCGCCAGGCCGCCCTGGTAGAAATCGCCCACCCCGGCGCTGCGCAGCTGCCCGATTGTGGCAGCAAGCTCCGGCTGGGTGATATTGGTGCCCTCGGCGACCGGCAGGCCGTTGCGGAAATAAAGGCTCGCCGCAATCGGGTCGGCGGCCAGCGCCTGGCCCACCACCGCAAGGTCGCGGGCAAAGGCGCGGCTGACGGCGACGCCGAAGCGCGCCTGCTGCTCGGCGGGCACGATCAACTGTTCGAACTTCAGATTGCCGAAACGGGCATGCATCAGGAACAGGCCGCGTGCCATCATTGGCACGCCGGCCGGCCGGTCACCGGACAGTGACCGCGGGCTGCCAGCCGGAAAGCTGAATGCCTGCGGCCCGCTTGCGCCCTTGGCCGGGAACACTATGCACTCCGCACCGCCGCCGATCCCGGCGCGCGACCCGAGCGATACCCACAGCGTGCTGGTCACCGCCACCATAGCATCGACCGCGTTGCCGCCCGATGACAGAATGTTGCGCCCGGCGAGGGTCGCCTGCGGCTCATCGCTGACAACATGGCCGAGGAAGCCCTGGACCGCACCCTGGGTTCCCAGGGCTGGCGTATCGCTGGCAAAGATGTTGGTCACTTTGTCGAGCGTTGAGCAGCCTGCGAGCAGCAGGCCAGCGCCGAGCAAAATCGATTTCCCGAGAGTGGAGGCCGGCGTGCGAATGCGGTATGTGTGCGGCATGTCCCGTCCTTGTGGCCCCATTGGCGTGTTTCGGGTAGGCTTGGCGCTGGTGTTGGCAGCAGCACTTGGCGGGCAGGCTTTTGCCCAACCGACCATGCGGCAGTCATTCATTGTCGTGCGCGACGCCGAAACCGAAACCCTGCTGCGCAATATCGCCAATCCCCTGTTTCGCGCCGCCGGGGTGGACCCTGGGCTGGTCCGCATCATCCTGCTGCGCGATGACGCCATAAACTCGTTCGTGAGCACCGGCAACCGGATGTTCATCAACACCGGCCTGATTGCCGGCGCAAATTCGGTAGGCGAGATCGTGGGCGTGCTTGCGCACGAGACCGGGCATATCAGCGGCGGCCATCTGGCACGCCTGCCGGACGCGATGCAGGAGGCGATGCTGGAAACCATCGCTGCCACCCTGTTCGGCGCGGCGGCCGTGGTTGGCAGCAGCCAAAGCCGGTCGCGCGGCCCGTTTGGGGATAATTCGGTGGGCGACGCCGGCATGGGGGCCATGCTCGGGGGCCAGCAACTGGCGATGCGTAATTTCCTGAGTTTCAACCGCGGGATCGAAGCGGCCGCCGATCAAAGCGCGGTGCGGGTGCTCGACCGGCTGCACTGGTCGGCGCAAGGCATGGTCGATCTGTTCCGCCGGCTTGAAAACGAAACCGTGCTGACCACGGCGATGCAGGACCCGTATTTGCAAACCCACCCGCTGACCCAGTCGCGGATTGAATTCGTGACCCATCATCTCGATGGTAACCCGTACGCCAAGGCAGCCCTGCCAGCGGCTTTTGAGCCGGCATTTCAGATGGTGCGGGCCAAGCTGCAAGGGTTCCTGGCGCCGAGCTCGCAAACCCTGGCGCGGGTCAAATCGGACGACCAATCCGCGCCGGCGCGCTATGCGCGGGGCATTGCGCTGTACCGGTTGGGCCATACTGACGACGCGCTGAAGCTAATTGACGGGCTAATCGCCGAGCAGCGCGCCAACCCGTGGCTCTATGAGCTGAAGGGCCAGATACTGTTCGAGGGCGGGCGCGGGGCGCTGTCGCTGGCGCCGTATCGGGAAGCGGCGCGGTTGGCGCCGGAGCAATCGCAAATCCGCGCAGCCCTCGCCCGCGCGCTGATCGAAACCGGGGACCCGGCCCAGCTGCGCCCGGCGATCGCCGAACTGCAATCGGCGCTGGCGCGGGAAGGCGATGACGGCGAAAGCTGGCGTGCGCTCGGCACTGCCTGGGGGCGGCTGGGCGATCTCGGGCAGGCAAATCTGGCCTTGGCGGAAGAAGCCATGTTGAATGGTGACATCGCCCGCGCCAACTTACTGGCAGGCAAGGCCGAGAAGCTGCTACCAGCGGGGCAGGCCCGGATGCGGGCATCCGATATTAGCAATGCGGTCAAGCGCGAGAATCGTAAGGGATTTTGAATATGCGTCTATTTCGAACCATCGCGCTGGCGTGGTTGTTGTTGCCCGGCCTTGTCGCCGCCCAGGGCTTCTCCCCCCAGCAGCGCGCCGACATCATCAGCATCATCCGCCAGGCGATGAAGGATGACCCGACGATTTTGAAAGACGCGGTGACCGCGTTGCAACAGGACGAAGCGAAAACCCAGCAAAATGCCGTTTCCGGCCTGATCGCCGATCTGTCCGACGCGCTGCTGCGCAACCCGACCGATCAGGTGGCCGGCAATCCCAAGGGCGATGTAACGCTGGTGGAATTTTACGACGTGCGCTGCCCCTATTGCCGGCGCATGCTGCCAGTGTTCGACGCGCTGTTGAAGCAGGACCCCAATATCCGCGTGGTCTACAAGGATCTGCCGGTGCTCGGCCCGGGCAGCATCGCGGGCGCCAAGGCGCTGATGGCGGCGCAGAATCAGGGTGGGTATGTCAAACTGCACGCGTTGCTGATGGCCGCGAACCCGGCGATGGATGAAGCGACGATCAAGGCGGCGTCTGACAAGGCGGGCCTCGATTGGGCGCGGTTGAAGCGGGACATGGAGGCGCCGGAGATCAAGGCGCGCATCGATGCAAATCTGGCGTTGAGCCATCAACTCGATATTCAGGGCACCCCGGCTTACATTATCGGCACGCGCTTGTTGCCCGGCGCGGTGGAACTGGCGGAGCTGCAAGACGCGGTGGCGGCGGCGCGCAAGAAATAAGCCGTGAATACGGCGTAGAAAACCCGTCCTCACGGTTTTGTGGGGTGACGGCGGGGCGGATGAACGCATAAGCGCGAGGGATGCAGCGCGATCCCTCGCTCGACAGTTTGCTTGGCCTTGATGGCCAGACCTACGTGGTTGATCCTGCCGCGGGTCTGGCGGTGCGGTTTCGCGTGGAGTCACGCCCGTAAGTGCCGCCAACCCGCATGGCATTGACTACCGGATGACCTTGTTCGGCCGGGGCGGGGTGGCGCTGGTGGGGTTCGAGAATACCCAGCAGATGCGCAAGGATGCGTTTGACCATATCGCCCGGCTGCGCACGGTGCGGGCCTATGCCTATCGGGATGCCGCGACGTTGCTGGAAGATTTCTGGGACGAGGTCGATGCCTGGCTGCGGGCGCGAAAGACGCGGCGGTGACGGAACTGCGCGTCGGGGTGATGGGCTACGCGGCGTTCAAGGATCGCACGATCGCGGTGGCGCGTGGTGGGGACGGATTTGAAGCTGACGGACCGAAAATTTGGTTTGCGGATCGGGTCGCGGTCGGGCGGGCGCTGGTTGGCGGCGTGATGGATGATCTGGCGGGCGGGCCATGGCAGCGATTGGTGGTAGAAGTCCCGCCTTAATCCCCAATCCCCTGCGCCTTGCGAAACGCCGCGGCCGGATAAACGCCGAGAATCTTCATCTCCCGCGAAAAGAACGTCAGTTCCTCCAACGCGCGACGCAGGTCGAGGTCTTCCGGGTGGCCTTCGACATCGCACAAGAACTGGGTCGCCGAAAAATGCCCGTCAACCATGTAGCTTTCGAGCTTGGTCATGTTGACGCCGTTGGTCGCGAACCCGCCGAGTGCTTTGTAAAGTGCGGCCGGCACGTTGCGCACCCGGAAAATGAACGTCGTCATCAAGCCCGGCGTCCCGGGCGCGAACCCAACCGGGGCGCGGGCCATGACGAAGAAGCGGGTGGTGTTATGGGCCGCGTCTTCGATATTGCGGCGCAGAATATCGAGGCCGAATAATTCACCGGCGAGCGATGATGCGATGGCGCATTTGGTCTTGTCTTGCCATTGCGCGAGCAGTTCGGCGGACCCGGCGGTGTCGGATTCAACCACTGCCGTCAGGTTCAGTTCGGCAAGCACATTGCGGACCTGACCGAGTGCCACCGCGTGGGAATGCGCGGTCTTCAAGCCGGCCTCGGTCGCACCCTTGATCGCCAACAGGCAATGTTCGACCCGCTGAAAGGCTTCGCCGACCACGAACAAGCCGGATTGCGGCAGCAGCGAATGCACGTCCGGCACCCGGCCGGCGAGGCTGTTTTCGGTGGCGATCATGGCAAGGTCTGCCGCGCCCGACCGCACTGCTTCCATTGCCGCGTCAAACGTGTGGCACGGCAAGGTGGTCATGTCGGGGTAGGCGTTGCGGCAGGCGAGGTCCGAATAGGCGCCAGGGCGGCCCTGGAAAGCGATAACACCGGTCATTTTGGGGTCCGTTTAAGCTCACGTCGCGCGCGTTCTAGATCGTCCTTGGTGTCAACGCCAAACGGGGCGTGTTCAACCCGGGCGCAGGAAATCCGCATGCCGGCTTCAAGGGCACGGAGTTGTTCGAGCTGTTCGCGCCGTTCGAGTGGGGATTCCGGCAGGGCCACAAAGCGCGCCAGGGCCTGGCGGCGGAAGGCGTAGATGCCGATATGGTGCCAGCGCGGACCATCGCCCCAGGGGATTGCCGCGCGGGAGAAATACAACGCCGGTGACACTGCCCGCCCGCCATCAAAGCTGCACGCGGCCTTCACCACCTGGGGCGCGTTGGCTTCCTCATCACTGGTGATCGGGGCGACCAGGGTCGCAATATCGATCGCCGGATCGGACAGCGGCGCGAGCACCGCGCGCAGATAATCCGGCGGAATAGTCGGCAGATCGCCTTGTAAATTGACGATCACATCGTGGCGGCCGCCAGGGTCGAGGATCGACAAGGCCGCGTGCACCCGGTCTGACCCGCGCGGCAAGGTTGGGTCGGTCAGCACCGCGATGCCGCCATCGGCGCGGATGGCGTCGGCGATTTCGGGGTCCCCGCAGGCCACCGCGACCGGGCCGATATCGGCTTCGCGAGCGCGGTCCAGCACATGCAAGATCATCGCGCGGCCATGGATGTCGGCCAGCGGCTTGCCGGGCAGGCGCGTGGCCGCCATGCGTGAGGGGATGAGAACGATCGGTTGCATGGGGTGTTTTTTGGCCCTGGCGTGGGTTGATGCGTTTGGCGACGCTCTTTATGGTGCGCCGCAGTCTAGGTAGAGGGTTGCCGTCGCGCAATGCGACGGGGCCGGCGAATTACTCTTGAGGAACGACAGCACGATGGACGCCATGGAGATCAACAAGGCAATCGCCGCCATTCTGGTTGCCGGCATCACCTTCATGGTGATGGGCATCATTGGCGGCGCGCTGATCAACCCGCATCATCTGCATGAAGCGGCCTGGAAGGTCGAAGCCGCCGCCGCCCCGGCGCCCGGTGGCAAGCCCGAAGTGCTGGCGCCGATTTCGGCGATGATCGCGACCGCGGATATTGCCGCCGGTGAAGCCAACGCCAAGAAGCAGTGCGGCGCCTGCCACACCTTCAACGAGGGCGGCAAGAACGGGGTGGGCCCGAATTTGTATGGTGCGATGACCCGCCCACGTGGCGCCAGCGAGGGCTTCAGCTACTCGGCCAACGTCAAGGCCAAGGGCGGCACCTGGTCCTATGAAGACCTTAATGCCTGGCTGAAAAAGCCGGCGGCTTTTATTGCCGGCACCAAAATGGCGTTTGCGGGCCTGAACAGCGACAAGCAGCGCGCCGAAATCGTCGCCTATCTGCGCACCCTGTCGAAGACCCCAGTCCCGCTGCCGTAATGTCGGACATGGAGAGCTGGCTGGCGGCGGCCAACGCGGCGGCGGATGTGGCGGGCGCGGTTATCCGCCCGTTCTTTCGCGCGGGCGTCGGCGCCGATCTGAAAAGTGATGCGAGCCCGGTCACCATCGCCGACCGCACCGCCGAACGCGCTATTCGCGCCGTGCTCGCCGAACGCTTCCCCGACCATGGCATTCTGGGCGAGGAATTCGGGCTGGAAAACGCCAGTGCCCGCTATCGCTGGGTGCTGGACCCGATTGACGGCACCCGCGCCTTCATCACCGGGCGGCCGACCTTCGGAACCCTGATTGCCCTGATGGATGGCGACACCCCGATCCTGGGGGTCATTGACCAATGCATGACCGGTGAGCGCTGGATTGGCGTTGCCGGACGGGCAACGACATTCAGCGGCCCGATGGGTGGGCGTGCCGGCTGCCGGCTATGCCCCGATCTGGCCGATGCCGAGGCATCTTGCACCAGCCCGGACATGTTTGACGAGGTTGAAACCCCGCGGTGGAACGCGCTGCGCGGGGCGGCCCGGCGCAGCAGCTTCGGCGGCGATTGCTATGCCTACGGCCTCGCGGCGCTGGGCCAGATCGACATCATCGTCGAATGCAGCCTGAAAGTCTGGGATTGGGCGGCGATTGTGCCGATCATTGAAGGCGCCGGCGGGCGGATGACCGATTGGCACGGCAACCGGCTGCACGCTGACGGCGATGGCCGCACCTTGGTCGTCGGTGACCCCAATTTACTGCCGACCGTGCTGAAATTCCTCGCCGAGTAGGGTAGAGCGGGCGATTCACGTTTTTAGCGATTCCGGAAAAAACGATCGCGCGCAAGCCGATCGGGAGTGGTGAAGCCCGCGTCTGGCGGCTATGACTATTCGGAATGTCGGTCCGGAGAGTCGTGTGCGGCCCATCCTGTTGTTTTTTATGCTGCTTGGCCTCGTCGGACCTGCCCGCGCGCAAACGCCGGTGCATGGCCTATCCCTGCTCGGCACCCCGCAACTTCCGGCGAATTTCCCCTATTTTCCCTATGTGAACCCCGATGCCCCCAAGGGTGGCGATCTGGTGCTGGGCGCGGTGGGAAGTTTCGATAGTTTTCACCCGTTCATCGTGCGCGGTAGCCCTGCCGCAATCAACGGCATTTTTGATACGCTGATGCGGCCCAATCAGGACGAGCCGGAAGCCTATTACGGCCATTTGGCCGGCGCGATCATCGTCTGGCCGGAAAACCAAGGGGTTACCTTCGTTCTGCGGCCTGAAGCCCGCTTCAACGATGGCAGCAAAGTCACCGCCGACGATGTCGTGTGGACCTTCAACACCCTGCGCGAACAGGGCCGGCCGCGCTACCGGCAATATTACGCCGATGTCGCCGAAGCAGTGGTCGAAGCGCCGGACCGTGTCGGGTTCCGCTTCAAAAACACCACCAACCGCGAATTACCGCTAATCCTTGGCCAGTTGCCGGTGCTGCCCAAGGCCTGGTGGCAAGGCCGCGATTTCACCAAACCGTTGACCGAGGCGCCGCTTGGGTCCGGGCCCTATCGGGTGGCGGAATTCGAACTGGGCCGCAGTGTCACGTTGGCCCGTGTGCCAAACTACTGGGCGCAGGACCTGCCGACCGGCAAGGGGTTGGCGAATTTCGACCGAATCCGTACCGAGTATTTCCGCGACGACACCATCGCGCTGCAAGCGCTGAAGGCCGGGCAGATCGATTTCCGCCAGGAAACCAGTTCGAAAACCTGGGCCACCGCGTATGATTTCCCGGCGGTGGAAAAAGGCTGGGTGAAGAAGGAGGCGCTGCCCCATCGCCTGCCGACCGGCATGCAGGGCTTCTTCATGAACACGCGGCGGCCGATTTTTCAGGACGCGCGGGTGCGTCAGGCACTGGCCTTGGTGTTCGACTTTGAATGGGTGAACGCCAATTTATTTTATGGTGCTTATGCCCGCACCACGAGCTATTTCAGCAATAGCGAATTGGCCGCAACCGGGCTGCCGTCCCCGGCCGAGCGCGCGCTGCTGGAACCGTTTCGGGCCAAGTTGCCACCCGGCCTGTTCACCGAGGAATTCAAGCTGCCGGTCAGCGATGCATCCGGCAACAACCGCACCGCCTTGCGCCAGGCGCTGGTGCTGCTGAAAGGGGCGGGCTGGGAGATCAAGGACCTCAAGCTCGTCAACGCCGCCGGCACCCAGATGAGCTTTGAGATTTTGCTGTCGCAACCGGCGATGGAACGGGTGGCGCTGCCCTATGTGCAGTGGCTGGCGCGGATGGGCATCGATGCGCGGGTGCGCACGGTTGATCCGGCGCAGTATCAGCGACTGTCCGACAGCTATGATTTCGACATGACCGACGGGGTGATCGGCGAATCCGACAGTCCCGGCAATGAACAGACCGGCTTCTGGGGGTGCGACGCCGCCAAACTCGACGGCAGCGATAATGTCGCCGGGGTGTGTCATCCGGCGGTCGAGGCGATGATCAAGCATATTCTGCTGGCGCCGGACCGGGCCAGCCTGGTGACCGCGACCCGGGCGCTTGACCGGGTGTTGCTGTGGAACTGGTACGCCGTGCCGCACTGGCATAACCAGGCATCTTGGGTGGTGCATTGGGACCGCTTCGGCCATCCGGCCAAGCCGGTGCGCGTGGGGCTCGCGATCGATGCCTGGTGGTTCGACGCGGGCCGCGCGATTGTCACCGATGCCGCTCGCGCTGCGGGGAAATAGGCAATGTTGGGGTATTTGCTGCGGCGCTTGCTGCTGGTGATCCCCACTTTGTTCGGCATTATTGCGATCAATTTTGTCGTCGTGCAGTTCGCGCCGGGTGGCCCGGTTGAACAGATGATGGCGGAACTGCGCGGCAAGGGTGGCTCGGCAACCGGCCGGATGACCGCGGGTAGCACTGGCGAAACCAGCGCCCCCAGCACCGATGGCGCCTATCGCGGCGCGCGCGGGTTGGACCCGGCGATGGTTGCCGACATCAAGCGCATGTTCGGCTTCGACAAGCCCGCGCATGTCCGCTTCGCAACCATGGTGCGGGATTATCTGAGCTTTGATTTCGGCCGCAGCTTTTTTCGTGATGCGACGGTGCTGCAACTGATCGGACAGAAGCTGCCGGTTTCGGTGTCCCTCGGGCTGTGGTCCACCTTGCTGGTCTATCTGGTGTCGATCCCGCTCGGCATCGCCAAGGCGGTGCGGGACGGCAGCCGGTTTGATGTCGCGTCGTCGGTGGTGGTGCTGGTCGGCTACGCCATTCCGGGGTTCCTGTTCGCCATCCTGCTGGTGGTGATGTTTGCCGGTGGCAGCTTCGTGCAATGGTTTCCGTTGCGTGGATTATACTCGCCCGGCGCCGAACTGCTTGGCTGGCCGGCCCGGATTGCGGATTATCTCTGGCACCTCGTGCTGCCGACGACGGCTTTGGTGGTGGGCGGTTTCGCGAGCCTGACGATGCTGACCAAGAATTCGTTTCTGGAGGAAATCCGCAAGCAATATGTGGTGACCGCGCGGGCCAAAGGAGCGTCCGAAAACCGCATTCTCTATCGGCACATTTTCCGCAACGCGATGCTGCTGGTGATCGCGGGCTTCCCGGCGGCGTTTCTCGCGATGGTGTTTTCATCGGCCTTGTTGGTGGAAATTGTATTTTCGCTGGATGGGCTTGGCCTGCTGGGCTTTGAATCAGCGATCCGGCGGGATTATCCGGTGATGTTCGGCACGTTGTATATCTTCACTCTGCTCGGGCTGCTGATGCAGATACTGGGCGATATGATCTACACCATCGTCGATCCGCGCATTGATTTCGACCGGCGATGAATTTGCCCCCAATCGCCCGCCGTCGCATTGCCGCGTTCTGCGCCCACAAGCGCGGGCTGTGGTCGCTGCGGGTGTTTCTGGCCTTGTTCATCGCCAGCCTGTTCGCCGAATTTCTCTGCAATGATCGCCCGCTGCTGATCCATTACAAAGGCGACTGGTTTTCGCCGGTGCTGAACGATTACAGCGAAAACGCATTCGGCGCCGATCTGATGCCGACCATCGCGGATTATTCCGATCCGGTTCTGGCCGACACCATCCACGCCGATGGCTGGATGATCTGGCCGCCGGTGCGCTACCGCTTCAACAGCGTGGTGAAGAACTTGTCCGTCCCCGCGCCCGCGCCACCAAGCTGGAACAATATCCTTGGCACCGACGATCTCGCCCGCGATGTCTTCGCCCGGGTGGTCTATGGGTTCCGCCTGTCGGTGCTGTTCGGCTTCGCGCTGACCATCCTGTCATCGGTGATCGGCATCGCCGCCGGCGCCATCCAAGGCTATCGCGGCGGGATGACCGATCTGCTGGCGCAACGCTTCATCGAAGTCTGGGCCGGCATGCCGCAGCTTTATCTGCTGATCATCCTGGGCAGTATCATCACCCCGTCCTTCCTGGTGCTGCTGCTGTTTTTGCTGCTGTTCAGCTGGATGAACCTCACTGGCGTGGTGCGCGCCGAATTCCTGCGCGGGCGCAATCTGGAATATGTTCGTGCTGCGAAGGCACTGGGGGTTTCGGACATCGCGGTGATGTGGCGCCATATTCTGCCGAACGCGATGGTGGCGACCTTGACCTATTTGCCCTTCACCCTGTCGGGTTCGGTCGCGGTGCTGTCCACTTTGGATTTCCTCGGCTTCGGGCTGCCGCCCGGTGCACCGTCACTTGGCGAACTTGTGGCCCAGGGTAAGAATAATTTGCAGGCGCCGTGGCTCGGGGTGGTCGCCTTCGTGGTGCTTGGCGGCGTGCTGACTTTGCTGATTTTTATCGGCGAAGCGGTGCGGGATGCGTTTGATCCGCGCAAGGTGGTGAAGTGAAGGGGCAGGGGAAGGCGAAGGAAGGTCTTCTTTTTGTGAACAAAAAGAAGCAAAAAAAC
>JANXRN010000064.1 GCA_025352995.1 Acetobacteraceae bacterium | reverse complement strand
GGGCCGCCGAACTCGCCGGCGTTAGCGGATCGGGTCAGGAAGCCGGTTGTTGGCAGGACGAGGCTTTCGTATCCGCCCCAGGACGCGCCGATGCCGAACAGGTCGAGGGCGTTGATCATAGCGTCCATCGCGCCTTGGGTGACGCCTTGTTGCAGGACGATGCCGAACAGCGAGCAGGCGCCGGTGAAGTCGCGTTTCCAGAATTCATGGCCTGGGGAGCCGGGGAGGGCGGGGTGGAGGACGCGTTGGATGTCTTGTTGGCGCGACAGCCACGAGGCGACGACGAGGGCGGATTTTTCCTGGCGTTCCATGCGGACGGCCATGGTGCGGACGCCGCGCAGGGCGAGCCAGCAATCATCGGGGCTGGCGAACTGGCCGAGCGCCATGGATGTGCCGCGGACGATTTCCCAGTCTTCTTGGGCGTTGGTGGTGATGCCGCCGAGGATGAGGTCGGAGTGTCCGGCGACGTATTTGGTGAGCGCCTGGATGGAGACATCGATGCCGTGTTTGAACGGTTGGAAGTGATGGATGCCCCAGGTGTTATCCATCAGGACTTTGGCGCCGCGTGATTTGGCGACGGCGGCGAGGGAGGGGGCGTCTTGGACTTCGAAAGTGTGGCTGCCGGGGCTTTCGAGGAACAGGACTTTGGTATTGGATTTGAACAGGGTGGCGAGATCCGCAGGGGTGATCATCGGATCATAGAAGGTGGTTTCGACGCCGAATTTGGCGAGCACGTTGCCGCAGAAATTCCGGCTTGGGCCATAGACGCTGTCGGGCATCAGCAGATGGTCGCCGGATTTGAGGTAGGCGAGCAGCGGCGTGGTGACGGCGGCGAGGCCGGAGGAGACGATTTGGCAGCGTGTGCCGCCTTCGACTTCAGCGACGATGTCTTCGAGCGGCCAGTGGGTCGGGGTACCGCCGACGCCATAGGTGAGCGCGCGTTCAAAGCGGTTGGAGGGCGCGCGGCGGGTGGCGACATCGGGGACCAGCAGGGTCGATCCGCGATGGACGGGCGGGTTGACGAAACCATGGCTGTGGGTGGCGGCGCGGCCGGCGTGCGACAGGCGGGTGAAGTAGCTGTGTTTGGCGCGGCTTGCGTCTTGGTTGTCGGTCACGGCGATTCCTTTGTTGGTTAACGGGCGATCAGTTCGTCGATCGCGGTGATGATGCGGCCTTGATCGGCTTCTTGGAGGGTAGCAAGGGCTTGGCCCAGGCGGCTGCGTTGGATTGTCACCAGATTGAGCGGGTCGGCATAGACCGGCTGATCCAGCACGATGAAATGCGGGGTCAATCCGTGATCGGGCGGCGCGTTGAGGCCTTTACGGAGGAGCGGGATGACCACCCGGTCACGCGCGCTGTCCAGGCGGGTCGTCTGGATTTGCAGCAGGAAGACGATTTCGCGGTTGCGTCCTGGGTTGGGAAAGATGTCGAATTGCGGCAAGCGCTATAGCCAATCGCAGAATTCATCGGACAGCAGGCCGTGTTGCTCGTGATGCGCGTTCAGGGCTGCGATCACCTGATCGAGCGCTGTGTCATCGGCCCGGCGTTTGGCTTCTGCAGCAAGGACAAATTCGGTCAGCAAGGTTTCGACGGTGCCAGACAGGTTCGGCGTGACGCGGCGGGCGCGTTCGACCAGCTTTTCATTGAGCGACAAATTAACTGGCTTGCGGCGACCCGTCGGGGCACGGTGGATCGTGGCAGACATGGTCAATATCCTTCTGCGCATCCTATGCGCATAGGCTAGCTGGTTGGCGCGGTGCCGGCAAGCAGTGCCTCAGGCCGTTTGATTTCAATTTCGACGAACGCCAGCGGATGATCGGATGCGTTCATCACGTCATGCTCGGTCCCGGCAACGCGGTTATAGGCCTGGCCGGCGGTAAGCTTGGTGTCGATGATGTCGGTGCCGTTATGGACCCGCAGCGTCCCGTCGGTCAGCAGGATGACGAAATAGGGCCAGGCATGAGTATGCCAACCGGTGACCGCGCCCGGTTCGAAGTCCCAGCGCGTGATGCGAACATTGTCGTCGTCACGTTGGGTGGTGGGGATGGCTGGGATGGTGCAGACGAAGGCCATGCTTGGCTCCGGAATGGGTTCTCAATATTATCAGTGTCTGGCTCAAAATGCGCTAGGCTGAGTCATCTGTCGTGTTTTTCGAGAACCGGCGCGGAGCGGACGTTGGTCCGTGAGCACCGGAAGCGCAGAAAAGCGCGTCAGATGGCCAGCATAGTAGCATTTTCAGCCAGACGCTCACGCAGCATCATGGAAAATGATACCGAGCGTGTGGCGTTGGCCGCTTTGTACCACGCTGACCCCGTGGCGCAAATTGACCCGGTAATTCCCGCGCGTGCCTTGCACCGGGCGCTGATTGACCGCGAACACCACTGCATCGCCCTGGCGCAGCGGCACCACGGACACGCGGGATTGCATGCGCGGGCGCTGTTCGGTGATGACGAACTCGCCGCCGGTGAAATCCTCGCCCGGCATGTTGAGCAGGATGGCGACTTGCAACGGGAAGACATGGGCGCCGTAAAGATCCTGATGCAGGCAGTTATAATCGCCCGGCCCGTAGCGCAGCAGCAAGGGCGTGGGGCGGGTTTGCCCGTCAGCGTGGCAGCGCGCGAGGAAGTCGGCGTGCGCGAGCGGGAAGCGCGGCGCGAGGCCCATGGAAGCGTACCAGCGATTGGCGATCGGGGCGAGGGCGGGATAGAGGGTGGTGCGCAAATCCCGCACCGGCTTCGGCAGATCATAGGCGAAATAGCGATACTCACCGCGTCCGTAACCGTGCCGTGCCATCACCACGCGGCTGCGAAAGCGGTCGGGTTCATCGTACCAAGCGGCAATTTCGCCGCATTGCGTTGGGGTCAGAACATTGGGCAGCAGCGCCCAGCCCTGGGCATCGAGGTCTTTTTCCATGCCCGAAATATCATCCGCGTGCGAAAGCGCCGCCATCCGAAGCGTGCGCTGGTTCAGGTTTCGATCGGCGTGTCGGCGCGGCCGCCCCATTCGGTCCACGACCCGTCATAAACTGCGCCCATCGGCAGCCCGGCTTGCACCATGGCGAGGGTGAGGATGGTTGCCGTCACCCCGCTGCCGCAACTGGTCACCACCGGGCGGCTGCCATTGACGCCGGCGGCGGCGAGGCGCGCGCGCAACGCGTCCGGCGGCAGCATGGTCTGATCGGGGGCGAGCAATTCGGTGTAGGGCAGATTGGCGCTGCCCGGAATATGGCCGGACCGCATGCCGGCGCGGGGTTCCGGCACCGCGCCGGTGAAGCGCCCGGCGGCGCGGGCATCCAACACCAGTTCCTGGCGCGATCCGACATTGGCCAGCATGTCGCCGACGCCGCGCACCCGGGTCGGGCGCCAGTCCGGACGGAAATCGGCTAGGGCTGCGATCGATGGTTCACCAGTGGCGATGGCATGTCCGTCGGCACGCCATTTCGGCAGCCCACCATCGAGCACCGCGGCGCGGTCATGCCCGAACAAGCCCATCATCCACCAGCCACGCGCCGCCGACGCCAGGCCCTTCTGGTCATAGAAAATCACCATCGTGCCGTTGCCGACGCCGAGTGCAGACAATTTGCGGGCAAAGCGACCCGGAGTGGGCACCATGTGTGGCAGATCGGTATCGGCATCGGCGATGTCGTCGATATCGAAAAAACGCGCGCCGGGAATATGTCCGTTGCGGAACTCCGCCAGCCCATCCTTGCCTTCGTTGGGCAAATATTTGGTGGCGTCGAAGATCACCAGATCGGCGTCGTTGGCATGGGCGGCGAGCCAGGCGGTGGAGACCAGCGATTGCACGTCAGCGTTTCCTTGTTACTTCAGCCAAGCGTGATGGTGATCCGCCGGTTCTGCTTGCCCTTGTTTTCGATCTTGCCGACCACCAGCCGGCCAATCAAGCCGGTGCGGGCAACATGGGTGCCGCCGCACGGTTGCAGATCAACCGGAACATCGTCGGCGCCGATGCGCACCAGCCGGACCAGGCCGGCGCCGCGTGGCGGTTTGACCGACAAGGTGCGCACCAGCTCCGGATTAGTGTCGAGCACCGAACTATCGACCCAGCTCGCCGAAACCGGATGATCGGCGACGACCAGTGCGTTCAGCCCGGCTTCGATTTCGTCTTTCGGCGGGGGCGCTGACAGGTCGAAATCCAGGCGGGATTTTTCCACCCCGATCGACCCACCGGTCACCGAGGCGCCGGGCAGCACCACACAGAGCAGATGCAGTGCTGTATGCATCCGCATCAGAATTTCGCGCCGCGCCCAGTCGAGCCGCAACGTCACATTGGCGCCAACCGACGGCAAGCCAGCGTCGGGCGCCGGAACATGCAGAATGATGTCGCCATCGCCCTTGATGGTGTCGATCACGGCGCAGGCGCTATTGTCCCAGGAGATCTCACCGAGATCACCGGGTTGGCCACCGGAGCGGGCGTAGAAAATGGTGCGGTCGAGCACAATGCCGGTTGCGTCGGCGGCAATCACCGTCGCGGTGGCTTCACGAAGCTCAGTCTGGTCGAGAAACAGGCGCTCGGTCATGCATCCTCCGTTGAGTTGGATGGACGATAGAGCGGTGGGCGCCGTCTGCCCAGCCGGTTCAGCCGGCCCGGCTTTCGGTGATCATCAGGCGCAGCGCCTCGGCAGCCGCGGCACCTTTGACGGCATCGCGCCAATAGGATTCCGCGACCCGCTGATGGGCGGCGATCGCTTCGTCGGCGGCGGTGATCATCGCCACCCCGGGGGCTGCGGACGGGTATGTGTCGGACGGAAACGGATTGACCATCAAAGTCGCCCGATCGCGGGCACGCAAAATGGCGAACGCACCGGTCGGCTCAGCAATCGGCAATAGGCCGAATTGCAGCCCCATCGGTTCGGTTTCCATCATTTTGGCGATATGTTCGACTTCGCTGGCCGCGACGTCGCGGCACATGCGCCGCGTGCGCTCGGACAGCACCACGCCAGGCGCGATGCCGACTTCGAGGAAACGCCGCAGCCTGCTCGCTGGCAGCATGGCGATGATGCTGGGACGGCGGATGCCATACATGCGCTTGCGGGCGGACAGAATGCCAAGCACCTGTTCTGCCCCCGCGCGGGCGGCCGTGCGATCAGCCCCGGCCAGATCGCTGGCTTCTTCGAACGCGGCAGTCAGCGCTTCGTCATACGCATCAGTGCTGGTGATATAGGTCAGCGGGCCTTCGACACTGAGGATCTGATCGGCGGTTTCCTCCGCCTGCCGGGTGCGCTCGAACAACGCCACCGGGCGGTTATAATATTCGACCCCGATGCCGAGCAGCGACAACGGCGAAATTTTGAGCAGTTCCGCCAGGCGCTGGATGGTGTCGAGCTTGATCACCTCGCCTTTTTCGTAGCGGTAAAGTGCGGCGCGGGACACGCCAAGCCGGGCGGCGATTTCTTCCGCGCGCAGGCCAGATTCGAGGCGATAGGCCCGCAATTGCTGGCCGATTTCGGTGAAGCGCATCCCATATCCCCTTGCCGCACCCCGGCCGAGACGTTGTCCCGGCCGGGAATAATTCGTCTCAGTATTAAACCACACTGCTTACGAAAGGGGAACGGGTGAAATTTCAATCCCGCTGTTAAAAAATCAGCAGGGTGTTCACATTTTTTTTACGATTTGCGCGATGGCGATCTACTCGGCAAGATTCGCCATTAATTCAATCGCTTGGACTAAAGCCGAATGATCCTGCTCCGCCCCGCCATGGGCGGCCACGACCGAGAACATCTGCTGCGCGATCGCGGTGTTGGGCAGCGACATGCCCATTTCCTTGGCCGACGACAGCGCGAGATTGAGGTCCTTCTGGTGCAGCCGCACCCGGAAGCCGGGGTTGAAGGTGCGGTTGATCATCCGTTCGGCATGGACTTCGAGGATGCGGGACGACGCAAAGCCGCCCATCAGCGCCTGGCGCACCTTGGCCGGGTCGGCGCCAGCCTTGCGGGCGAAGGTCAACGCTTCGGACACTGCCTGGATGTTGAGCGCCACGATAATCTGGTTGCAGACCTTGCAGGTTTGCCCGGCGCCATTGTCGCGGCCCACATGGGTGATGTTCTTGCCCATGGTTTCGAACAGCGGCCGCGCGCGCTCGAACGCGCTGTCCGGGCCACCGATCATGATGGTAAGCGTCGCCTGCTTGGCGCCGACCTCGCCACCCGAAACCGGCGCATCGAGGTAGTCGCAACCAAGCTTGTTGATGCGCGCCGCATAGTCTTTGGTCGCGATCGGCGAAATCGACGACATGTCGATGACCAGCTTGCCTTGCGACAGACCCTCGGCCACGCCATGGGCGCCGAACAGCACGTGCTCGACGTCGGGGGTATCGGGGACCATCAGGATGATGACATCGCTGCGTTCGGCGACAGCCGCGGCATCGGCGACCACTTCGGCGGCGGCGCGCAGGTCCTGGGTCAGGCTGTGACGTTCCGGCACCACCATTTCGTGGCCGGCGGCGCGCAGATTGAGCGCCATGGGGCGACCCATAATGCCAAGGCCGATAAATCCGATTTTCATGCGGGCAATCCTTTTGTGAAGCAGTCTGTCAGACGCCGAAACGGGCGCGCCAGCCGAGGCCGGCGACCGTATCCCCGGCGGGGCGATATTCGCAGCCGACCCAGCCTTGATAGCCGAGTTCGTCAATGCGACGGAAAACATACTCCCAGCCGATTTCGCCGGTGCCGGGTTCGTTGCGCGCCGGCACATCGGCGATCTGCATATGGGCAACCACCGGCAGGAATTTTTCCAGTCGCTTGGTGACGTCGCCCTCGGTGGTCTGGCAATGATAAACGTCAAACTGCAAGCCGATGCGGTCCAGCCCGATCGCATCCACGATCGCCGCCCCTTGGGCCATGGTGTTGAGGTGGTAGCCCAGCATGTCGCGATGGTTGATAGGCTCGATCGCCAGCCGCACCCCGGCGGATTTCACCAGATCGCCGGCCCAGGCGAGGTTGGTTGCAAACAAGGCTGCGGCGGTTACCGGCGAGGTGCCGGCGGGCGGGATGCCGGCCATGCAATGCATCAATGGGCAGCCGAGGGCGATGGCGTAGTCAAGCGCGACCTTTACACTGTCGCGAAATTCCTGGGCGCGGCCGGGGAGGGACGCCATGCCACGTTCGCCCGCCGCCCAGTCGCCCGGTGGCATGTTGAACAGCACCTGTTGCAGCCCGGCTGCATCTAGGCGCGCGCGCAAATTGGCGGGTTTGTACTCATAGGGGAACAGGAATTCCACCGCCTTGAACCCCGCCTTGGCCGCCGCATCGAAGCGGTCAAGGAACGGCACTTCGTTGAACATCATCGACAGATTGGCGGCCAGACGTGGCATGGCAGTTATTCTCCCCAAGGCCCCTATCTTACAGCGCTGCCGCCATGGTGGACAATCCGGCGGCGCGCACTAGGTTCCACCCCATATCCGGGGAGGGTGATGGTGGCCGAGCGCGTGTTGATGGGCTTGCTGCTGGGCGGGGTGGCCATTGGCTGCATGCTGGTGCTGTACCCGTTTTTCTCCGCGATCCTATGGGCCTCGATCCTGGCGTTTACGACCTGGCCGGTATTCACCACCCTGCGC
>JANXRN010000020.1 GCA_025352995.1 Acetobacteraceae bacterium | reverse complement strand
GGCGGCGATCATACGGACATCATCGATGGCGGCCTTTTCGGCGGCGGCGATGCGGTCCATGGCCATTTGTTCACGGCGCTTGGCCGAGGCTTCGGCGTCGGCGGCGGCGGCATTGGCGAGGCGGGTGGCTTCGGACTTTGCGCCGGTCAGCAGGGCCTGGGCGTCGGTGATGGCGGCTTCGCGTTGCTGGTTGGCACTGCGGAGCATGGCTTCGGCTTCCTGGCGGAGGCGTTGGGCTTCTGCCAGTTCGGCGCGGACTTCGTCGGCGCGTTTGTCGAGCATGCCGGTCAGGACGCCCCAGATCTTCCTGCCAAAGATGACAAAAAAGATAACGAAGGCAAGTGCCACGAAGCTGCGTGGGTCCGACCAGAAGCTTTCTTCATGGTGCATGTGGATCGTTCCCTGTTACGCGAGGCCGCGGGCGGTGAGTGCCGAGCCGATTGCGGCATCAACTGCCGATGCGTTGGCGGCAACCCCGGTAAGGCGGGTGACCACGACGCTGGCGGTTTCGGCGGCGACCTGGCGGAGGGCCCCCATCGCGGCATTCCGTGCGACGTTGATGCGCCCTTCGGCTTCCGCCAACTGGGCATCGAGCCGCGCGGTCAGCATCGCCGTCTGCGACGCCGCCGCTGCTTTGGCTGCATCGACCGCATTGGCGATTGCGGCCTGGGCGCCGGCATGGGCTTCCCGGGTTTTCGCCGTCAGTTCGGCAACCGCTGCATCAGCGGATGCTTTGGCCCCGCGTGCGGCATTGAGGTCACCTTCGATGGTGGATGCACGCTTTTCCAGCACGGCGCCGATTTTCGGCAGCGCCCAGCGGGAGAGCAGCACATACAGCAACGCGAAGATGATCACGAGCCAGACAACCTGGCTTTTGAGCAGCACGTTCTTGAAGTCGAGCTGCGGCATGCCTTCTTTCGCCTCGGCTGCCAGAGCAACCGAGGTGAAGACGGACATCGCAGCAGCGGTCAGAAGACCGATGGGACGCATGGCGCGTCCTCCTGCGTATTAGGTGAACAGGATAAGGAAGGCGATCAGCAGCGCGAACAGCGCGACCGCTTCGGTCAGCGCGAAGCCGAGAATGCCGAGGCCGAAGACCTGGTCGCGGGCTGACGGGTTGCGGGCGACGCTGGTGACCAGCGCGGAGAAGATGTTGCCGATGCCGATGCCGACGCCTGCGAGGGCGATCACGGCGATACCGGCTCCGAGAGCCTTGGCGGCTGCCACGTCCATAGGATGTATCCTTCTAGGGTTTATCAAGGGGTGGGGGATAGAGGTCTGTGACGCGGCGGTCTAGTGCAGATGCACCGCGTCGTGCAGATAGATGCAGGTCAGGATTGCGAAGACATAGGCCTGCAGAAAGGCGACCAGCAATTCGAAGCCCATCAGCGCCACGTTGAGCGCCATTGGCCCGACGGCACCGATAACGCCGAATGAGCCGAGTGCTTGGGACGCCGCCATCATCAGGATGAAGCTGGCGAAGACTTCGAACATCACGTGGCCGGCAACCATGTTGGCAAACAAACGAATGCTGAGGCTGACCGGACGCGAAAGGTAGGAGATGATTTCGACCGGCACGATGATCGGTGCCAGGAGCACCGGCGCACCGGGCGGGAAGAAGTAGCTGAAGAAATGCAGACCGTGGATGCGGAGTGCGACTACGGTGACCAACACAATAACCGTGAGCGCGAGGGTCAGGGTGACAGCGATATGGCTGGTATAGGTGAAACTGAACGGCAGCAGCCCGAGCAAATTGCCGATCAGGACGAACATGAACAGGGTGAAAACGAACGGGAAGAAGGCTTTGCCTTCGTTGCCGATCTGGTCGATGCACATCTTGCGGATGCCTTCATAGGCCATCTCCGCCAGGGCTTGCAGCCGGCCGGGCACCACTGCCTGCGGACGGGCGCCGAGCACCATCAGACCAAGGATCAACAGACCCGAGATCACCATCATCAGGTTCGATTGGGTAAAGTTCACCGAGGCGCCGAGGGGGCCAAGGGCGGTGGTCAGTTTGAACTGACCCAACGCGTCAATCGTATGCGCTTCGGCGGCCACGTGAAAACCTT
Organism: Acetobacteraceae bacterium; assembly: GCA_025352995.1. Taxonomy (GTDB): domain Bacteria; phylum Pseudomonadota; class Alphaproteobacteria; order Acetobacterales; family Acetobacteraceae; genus CAITOL01. The sequence continues at coordinate 12,972 of JANXRN010000020.1, read as the reverse complement.
TCAACAATGCGGGGTTGCCCCCGCTTCAGTCTTAGTCCTTGGGCTTGACCAGGCGCCAGATATTGGCAATTCCGGCAGCCCCGCCCAGCAGCACGAACAGGATCAGCAGAAACGGACGTGTGTGCAGCCAGCCATCCAACCACCAGCCAATGGCAACCGCCACCACCAGTGCGGAGACCAGCTCCACCCCGACCCGCAAGCCAATCCCGAGGCTTTTATCCATCGGCCCGGACTTTTTTGGTCCACCGACAGCATCCAGCCCCTGCTTCTTTCGGGCGGTTTCGAGGCGGTCCTCGAAAGACCCGCCGCCGCCCTTGGTTTCGTCCATGCGCTGTTCACGCCCAATGCTTACGAACAAGTCATCTTGCCCAAAAGCGTGGGCTTGCTACCGTTGGGGGCCTTGTGTGTCAAGAATGCCTGAAGAGAGGGAGAAACGCGCGATGAGCCGTCTGCTGCACCGCAGCCTGCATGCCTCCACGCCCATCGCCGTCGGGGGTGAGGGCATTTATTTGCACGCCGCCGATGGCAGGCGAATTATTGATGGATCGGGCGGTGCTGCCGTCGCCTGCCTCGGTCACGGCAATCGCCGCGTGCGGGACGCCATCGCCGCCCAGTTGGACAAGGTCGCCTATGTCCACACCGCGATTTTCACCAACCAGGCGGCCGAAGAACTGGCCGAAATGCTGGTCGGGCACTCACCAGGCGGGCTGACCCATGCCTATCTCGCCTCGTCCGGCTCGGAAGGCAGCGAAGCCGCGATCAAGCTCGCAAGACAATATTTTCTCGAAATCGGCCAGCCCGATCGGTGCAAAATCATCGCCCGGCGCGGCAGCTACCATGGCAACACGCTCGGCGCGCTGTCCGCCGGCGGCAATGCGGCGCGCCGCGCGCCCTACGCCCCCCTGCTGTCGCCGGCGTTCAGCCATGTCAGCCCGGCCTTTGCCTATCGCTTCCAGGGCGATGGCGAATCGGAAGCGCAATTCACCGCCCGGCTCGCCGCCGAGCTTGAAGCCGAATTCCAGCGACTCGGGCCCGACAATGTGATCGCCTTCGCCGCCGAACCGGTCGTCGGCGCCACCACCGGCTGCGTCGCTGCGCCTGCCGGCTATTTCCGCGCCGTCCGCGATATTTGCGACCGCCACGGCGCGCTGCTGATTTTGGACGAGGTAATGTGCGGCATGGGGCGCACCGGCACCATGCATGCCTGGGAACAGGAGGGCATCACGCCTGACATCCAGGTTATCGCCAAGGGCCTCGGCGGCGGTTACGCGCCCATCGGCGGCATCCTGATTGCCGGGCGGGTGATCGAAGCCCTGCGCGCCGGCAGCGGCAGCTTCCAGCACGGCCATACCTACCAGGCCCATCCGGTGGCGTCCGCCGCCGCGCTCGCGGTGCAGAAGGTGATCCGCGACGATGATCTGCTGACCAATGTCCGCGCCATGGGCGCCCTGCTGTCCGACCGGCTGACCGACCGCTTGGGCAACCATCGCCATGTCGGCGACATCAGGGGCCGCGGGCTGTTCTGGGGCCTGGAATTCGTCGCCGATCGCGGCAGCAAGGCCGCTTTCGCCCCTGGCCTCAAAATCTATGACCGGGTGAAAACTGCCGCCCTCGATCTCGGCCTCGCCATCTACCCGATGGGCGGCACGATCGACGGCACAAATGGCGACCACGTCATCGTCGCCCCGCCCTACAACGTGACAGAAGCCGAAATCAATATGATCGTTGCCCGCCTGGGCGATGCCGTTGATACTGCGCTCGCAACCATTGGATCCCCGACATGACGCCGCCCGACCTGCACGACTCGACCCTCGACCTCGATGGCCGCATCGCCATCATGACAATGAACCGCAACGATGTCCGGAACGAGCTGACCGGCACGAAATTATCCGCCGAAATCGAAATTGTGGTGGACTGGATCAACCGCCACGAAGGCATCTCGGCACTGATCCTGACCGGCGCGGGTGCGGCCTTTTCCGCCGGCGGCAATGTCAAGCACATGCTGAACCGCGACGAAGGCAGCTTCGCCGGCGATGTCTACACGGTGCAGAACCGCTACCGAAACGGCATCCAGCGCATGGCGCTCGCCATGCATCGGTTGGAAGTGCCGGCGATCGCGGCCATTAACGGCCCAGCCGTCGGCGCCGGCTGCGACCTCGCCTGCATGGCCGACATCCGCATTGCATCCAGCAGCGCCAAAATCGGCGAAACCTTCGTCAATCTCGGCATCATCCCCGGCGATGGCGGCGGCTGGTTCTTGCAACGGCTGGTCGGCTACCAGCGCGCCGCCGAAATGACCTTCTCCGGCCGGGTGCTCGATGCCGCCGAAGCGCTCGCAATCGGGCTGGTGCTGGAAGTGGTGGCGCCCGACGAACTCATGGCCCGCGCCCGCGAACTCGCCGCCAACTACGCCGCCAAGCCGCCGCGCACGGTGCGGCTGACCAAGCGGCTGCTCAAGTCTGGCCAGAAAATGGAACTACCGGAATATCTCGAGCTTTGCGCAGTGATGCAGGGGATTTGCCATAATACCGATGATCATATGGAGGCGGTGACGTCGTTTTTGGAAAAGCGGCCGCCGGCGTATCAAGGCAGGTAAGAAAGCAGTTCTTTTTGTTCACAAAAAGAAGACTCTTCCTTTCTGTAAAGGAGACAACCCAATGAACACCCTCCGCGGCAATAACGGCCCAAGAATCCGCCACCAGGCAGACAACAGCGCGCCGTACGAAACCATTTCGGTCGACAAGCTAACCCCGATCATCGGCGCCGAAATCTCCGGCGTTGATTTATCCAAGCCGCTCGGCAACGCGACATTTTCCGAAATCCAGCGCGCTTTTGCCGAAAATCTGGTGATTTTTTTCCGCGATCAGGAATTGACCGCCGAGCAGCATCTCGCGTTCGGCCAGCGCTTCGGATCGTTGCACATCCACCCTGCCGCGCCGCATGTGCCCGGGCACAAGGCGCTGATGATCATCCGCGCCGACGAAAATTCCCCGCGTGCCAACGGTGAAGGCTGGCACAGCGATGTTTCATGCGATGCCGAACCGCCGATGGGCAGCATTTTGCATATCCAGACCTGCCCGCCCAAGGGTGGCGACACGTTGTTTGCCAACATGTATGCCGCCTATGATGCGCTGTCCGATCGGATGAAAGCCTATCTCGATGGCATGACCGCGCTCCATGACGGGGAAGAAGTTTATCGCGGCACCTATGCCAATCTCGGCGTCGCCGATAAGCCGGCCTACCCGCGGTCGGAGCATCCGGTGGTGCGCACCCATCCGGTCACCGGCAAGAAATGCCTTTACATCAATCGCGGTTTTACCCGCCGCTTGACCGGCGTGCCGGGTGATGAAAGCGCGGGGCTGCTGCGCTATTTGTTTGAGCATATGGAAAATCCACTGTTCCAATGCCGCTTCCGCTGGAGCGAAAACACCGTCGCCTTCTGGGATAATCGTTGCGCCCAGCATCGCGCGATGTGGGATTACTGGCCCCACACCCGCGCGGGACACCGGGTTACGGTTGCGGGGGATCGGCCAATTTAACGATCTCGGTCCCCTCGGCGACCATTTCCCCGACCGTTGCGTGCAGTGACGCAACCACGCCATCGCGCGCGGCGGTCAAGGAGATTTCCATTTTCATCGCCTCCATCACCGCGAGCAATTGGCCGCGCACGACCTGATCGCCAACTGAAACGGCGATGTTGGTCACCCGCCCCGGAATGGGTGCGGTCACCCGTCCGCCGCCAGCCGAGGCTGCTTCGGGCGGCAAGAGCGGGTCAATCTCGGTGAAGGCGAACACGGTGCCAGCAAGCACGACCGTCAGCCCAACCATGGTGACCGGAACGCTGCTGCCATCAATTGTTACGCGGCTGTTGGCAAGCGTGGCGTGGTGAGTTGTCCCATCCCAGATCAGCGTTCCATCCGCCCAAGCCTCCACGGCCAGCCTCAAATCGCCCAACTGCAGCATAATTTTCTGTGTCCCCGGCAAATTCATCCGCCAATTGGAGGAAATGCCCCAGGGTGACTCCGGATCGGTCGGCGCAATATTTTGCGCGGCCCGCGAGGCAAGAACCGTCAGGGCACTGGCGGCAATTGCCGCATCAGGTGGGATGGCGCTGACGGCGATCAGATCAGGGTGGCGGGCGATGAAACCGGTATCGAAATCACCCGCCGCGAAATCATCATGCGCAATGATTGCCCGCAGCAGGCCAAGATTGGTCGCCACCCCCACCACTTCCGCGCCCCGCAGCGCAGCGGCCATTTTTCCCAACGCCTCGGCACGATTTGCGCCGTGCACGATCAGTTTGGCAATCATCGGGTCATAGTCTGGGCTAATCCGATCACCGGTGCGCACCCCGGCATCAACCCGAATACCGTCCGGGAGCGCGAGATGCCGCAGCAATCCGACCGACGGCAGAAAATCCCGCGCCGGGTCTTCCGCGCATAGCCGGATTTCAATCGCATGGCCGTTTATCGCCAGGTCGGCTTGGCCAAGCGGCAATTTCTCCCCCGCCGCCACCCGCAACTGCCATTCGACCAGGTCGAGCCCGGTGATCATTTCGGTCACCGGATGTTCGACTTGCAGGCGGGTATTCATTTCCATGAAGTGGAAGTGCCCGTCTTCAACGATGAATTCGACTGTGCCCGCGCCGACATAGCCGACCGCAAGTGCTGCCGCCACCGCCGCCTGCCCCATCGCGGCGCGGAGTTCCAAAGTCATTCCCGGCGCCGGCGCTTCTTCGATGATCTTCTGGTGCCGGCGCTGGATCGAGCAATCGCGTTCGAACAAATGCACGCAATTGCCCAAGCTATCGGCAAAAACCTGGATTTCGATATGGCGTGGCCGGGTCAGGTATTTTTCCACCAGCACCCGATCATCGCCAAAGCTGCTGGCCGCTTCCCGCTGTGCGCCAGCAAGCGCCTGGGCGAACCCGGCGGCGTCAGCCACCACCCGCATGCCTTTGCCACCGCCGCCAGCCGAGGCTTTGATCAGCACCGGATAACCGATCGCGTTCGCCGCCGTCTGCAAGGTCAGCAAATCCTGCGCCGCGCCATGATAGCCAGGCACCAGCGGCACCCCGGCTTTTGCCATCAAAGCCTTAGCTTCGGATTTGCCGCCCATCGCCCGGATCGCCGATGCCGGCGGGCCGATGAACACCAGCCCAGCATCGGCGCACGCGTCGGCGAAGCCGGCGTTTTCGGCGAGGAAGCCGTAGCCGGGATGCACCGCTTGGGCGCCGGTTTTTCGCGCCGCGTCCAGGATCGCATCAATGCGCAAATAGCTGTCGCGCGGGGCGGCGATGCCGATCCGAACCGCTTCATCGGCCATCGCGACATGCATCGCATCCGCGTCGGCATCGGAATAAACCGCGACGGTCGCAATCCCCATCCGGCGCGCGGTGCGGATGATCCGGCAGGCGATTTCGCCGCGATTGGCGATCAGGATTTTGCGAAACATGCCCATTACATCCGGAACAGTCCAAAGCGGGTCGACGCAATCGGGGCGTTCAACGCGGCCGATAATCCAAGTCCCAGCACCATCCGCGTATCCGCCGGATCGATAATGCCGTCATCCCACAGCCGCGCAGTCGCGTAATAGGGATGGCCCTGGGTTTCATATTGTTCGCGGATCGGTGCCTTGAAGGCAGCTTCGTCTTCCGCAGCCCAGCTTTCGCCGCGCGCTTCCATGCCGTCGCGCTTGACCGTCGCCAGCACGCTTGCTGCCTGTTCGCCGCCCATCACCGAAATCCGCGCGTTTGGCCACATCCACAAAAAGCGCGGATCGTAGGCACGGCCGCACATGCCGTAATTACCTGCCCCGAACGATCCACCGATGATCAGGGTCAGTTTGGGAACAGCGGCCGTCGCCACCGCAGTGACCATTTTGGCGCCGTCCTTGGCGATGCCGCCGGCCTCGTATTTCTGCCCGACCATGAAGCCGGTGATGTTCTGCAGGAACACCAGCGGAATGTTACGCTGGGCACAAAGTTCGATGAAATGCGCAGCTTTGAGCGCAGATTCACTGAACAAGATGCCGTTATTGGCAACGATGCCGATCTTCATCCCGTAGAGATGCGCAAACCCGGTGACGATGGTGGTGCCATAAAGCTGTTTGAACTCATCAAAGTCGCTGCCATCCACAATCCGGGCAATTACTTCGCGCACATCGAACGGCTTGCGGCGATCTTCCGGGACGATGCCATAAAGCTCCCCCGGGTCATACGCCGGCGCCACGGCCGGCTGCAGTGCCATGTCAGGCCGTTTGGCGTGGTTCAGACCCGCAACAATGCGCCGCGCGATGCCGAGCGCATGGGCGTCGTTTTCCGCGTAATGGTCGGTGACGCCGGAAGTGCGGCTATGCACATCGGCGCCGCCCAGATCCTCGGCGCTAACAATTTCCCCAGTCGCTGCCTTCACTAACGGCGGACCGGCGAGAAAAATCGTGCCTTGACCGCGCACGATAATGCTTTCGTCCGACATCGCCGGAACATAGGCGCCGCCAGCGGTGCAACTGCCCATCACCACCGCGATTTGCGCAATGCCCGCCGCTGACATTTGCGCCTGGTTGAAGAAAATCCGCCCAAAATGATCGCGATCGGGAAACACTTCGTCCTGGTTGGGCAAATTGGCGCCACCGGAATCGACCAGGTAAATGCACGGCAGCCGATTGGCCTGGGCAATTTCCTGGGCGCGCAAATGTTTCTTGACCGTGACAGGATAGTACGTGCCGCCCTTTACCGTGGCGTCGTTGCAAATAATGACGCACTCGCGGCCTGATACCCGACCAATGCCGGTAATAATGCCCGCAGACGGAACATCGTCGGCGTACATCCCAGCTGCCGCCAGTTGCGATAATTCCAGAAACGGCGTGCCCGGATCAAGCAAGGCTTCAATCCGATCACGCGGCAACAGCTTGCCGCGCGACACGTGACGCTTGCGCGAAACCTCCCCACCGCCTAGCGCAATTTTGGCGGCCCGTGCCCGCAAGTCCACAACCAGTTCTTCCATCGCCGCCGCGTTGGCGCGGAACCCGTCCGAACGCGGATCGAGCGATGTTTCAAGCCGCATCACGCGGTTTCCTTGAACAATTCACGCCCGATCAGCATGCGGCGAATCTCAGACGTTCCGGCCCCGATTTCATACAGCTTGGCATCGCGCAACAATCGCCCGGTCGGGTAGTCATTGATATAGCCATTGCCGCCAAGAATCTGGATCGCTTCCAGCGCCATCCAGGTCGCCTTTTCCGCCGCATACAAAATCGCCCCGGCCGCATCCTTGCGGGTGGTGCGCCCGCGATCGCAAGACCGGTTGACCGCGTAAACATAGGCCCGGGCGGCGTTCATCACCGTGTACATGTCCGCCAACTTGCCCTGCATCAACTGGAACTCGCCAATCGGCTGGCCAAACTGCTTGCGTTCATGCACGTACGGCAGTGCCACATCCATGCAGGCCTGCATGATGCCGAGCGGCCCGCCGGACAGCACTGCGCGTTCGTAGTCCAGCCCCGACATCAGCACCGTCACCCCACCATCCAGCGGCCCCATCACGTTCTCGGCTGGCACAATGCAGTTATCGAACACCAGTTCGCCAGTGTTCGACCCACGCATGCCCAATTTGTCGAGCTTCTGCGCGCAGGAAAAGCCCACCATCCCTTTCTCGATCAGAAACGCGGTAATCCCACGCGCGCCGGCATCAGGCTGGGTTTTGGCATAAACCACCAGCACATCAGCGTCCGGCCCGTTGGTGATCCACATCTTGGTGCCGTTGAGCACGTAATGATCGCCCTGCCGATCGGCACGTAACCGCATCGACACGACATCCGATCCCGCCCCCGGCTCGCTCATCGCCAGTGCGCCCACCGACGCACCGCTGATCAGGCCAGGCAGATATTTGCGCTTTTGCGCCGCCGAACCATTCCGCCTGATCTGGTTGACGCAAAGATTGGAGTGCGCGCCATAGCTTAGCCCGACCGAAGCGCTTGCCCGGCTGATTTCTTCCATGGCCACACAATGCGCCAAATAGCCCATCCCAGCGCCGCCGAACTCGTCTTCCACCGTCAGGCCGAGCAGGCCGATATCGCCCATCTTGCGCCACAGATCGGCGGGAAAATCATTATCTTTGTCAATCGATGCCGCACGCGGCGCAATTTCGGCATCGGCAAAGCGGCGGACCGTGTCGCGTAACGCGTCGATCTCCTCGCCAAGGTCAAAATCGAGTCCGTAATCGGTATTGGCGCTCATCGGCTCAACTCCGGAAAGTCTTCCTCACGGAATTCGCCCGCCCCGCGATCAGTCCGGGCGGCCTCGGCTTGCCGCAATTCCACCCGACGGATTTTGCCGCTGATGGTTTTCGGCAAGTCGGAAAACTCCAGCCTGCGAATGCGCTTATACGGGGCAAGCCGTGCTTTCAAATGCTGAAAGATCGACAATGCCGTCTCCGGCGACCCGTTCGCCCCACCTGCCAGCACGATATAGGCCTTGGGGATATAAAGCCGCCGTGCGTCCGGCACCGGAACGACCGCCGCCTCGGCAACCAGCGGATGCTCGATCAGCACGCTTTCGAGTTCAAATGGCGAAATCCGATAATCCGATGATTTAAACACGTCATCCGCGCGGCCAACATAGGTGAAATACCCGTCCGCATCGCGGTTGGCGACGTCGCCGGTGCGGTAAACCTCGCCCTCCACCGGCTCAATCGTGCCGTCATCGCGCTGATAGCCGCGCATCAGCCCGGCCGGCCGATCGGCGCCCAGCGGCAGGCACAGCGCGCCTTCTTCGGCATCATTATCTTCCGCATCCAGCAACCGAAAATGATAGCCTGGCATCGGAAAACCCATCGATCCCGGCTTGATTTTCTGCCCCGGTGGGTTGGCGATCTGCAAGGTGGTTTCGGTCTGGCCATAGCCGTCCCGGATGGTAATGCCCCAGGCGGCCTGGACCTGGTCGATCACTTCCGGGTTCAACGGTTCCCCGGCGCTCAGCAATTCTCGCAGAGAAATCTTGAAAGACCGCAAATCCTGCTGCACGAACACCCGCCACGCGGTTGGCGGTGCGCACAGTGAAGTCACTTTGCAATCCACCAGAGTTTGCAACAAAGCAGGCGCGTCAAAGCGCGGCTGATTGGCGATAAACACGGTCGCCCCCGCCATCCAGGGCGCGAAAAAGCAGCTCCACGCGTGTTTCGCCCACCCGGCGCCGGCAATCGCGTGATGAATATCGCCCGGCATCAGCCCAAGCCAATACATCGACGTCAGGTGCCCAAGCGCATAGGTCTTGTGGCTATGCAGCACCAGCTTGGGCCGCGCGGTCGTGCCGGAGGTGAAATAAACCAGCATCGGATCATCGGCGTTGGTTTCGCCATCCGGCGTGAATTCCGCCGAACCTGTCAGCAGCGACGCGTAATCGACGCAGCCATCCGGCGCACCGCCCACCGTGATGCGCGGCACCGACGCATCCAGCATCCCGAGCTTGCCGGCATCGTCCGCGCCCAGCACCACAAACCGCCCGCGCGCCCTTGCCACCCGTTCGGCGAGATCGTCCGCCGTCAGCAAGGTCGTTGCCGGCACCACCACGCAGCCCAACTTCATTGCCGCCAGCATCACTTCCCACAGCGGCGCGATATTGCCGAGCATGACCAGGATGCGGTCGCCGCGCCGCGCGCCCAACGCGCGCAAGCCGTTGGCAACCCGGTTCGATCGTGCCGACAGTTCGGCAAATGTCAGCTTCGCCGCCCCTGCCCCGGTGATCCATAAAGCCGGCCGGTCCGCACTGGCACCCGTGGCCAGCTCAGCATCGAACCAATCCAGCGCCCAGTTGAATTTATCCAATAAAGGCCAACGGAATTCGGCATAAGCGCGGGCATAATCGGTGCGATGCGCCACCATGAAATCACGCGCCGCTTTCAGCACCGCGGTGGTCATGTCACGCGGCCTCCCGCTGCATCGCCGCCAAATAGCGGAACACCACGGAAAAATCATTGCCGCCTTCGCCGGCGTCATTCAACGCCTGATAAATCCGCAGCGCGTGCGCGCCCATCGGGGTCGCCGCCCCTGCCTGGCTTGCCGCCTCCTGCGCCAGGCCCAGATCCTTCAACATCAACGCCGCCGCAAATCCCGGCGCGTAGTCACGATTGGACGGTGCGGCCGGCACCGGACCAGGCGCGGGGCAGTAGGATGTCAGCGCCCAGCTTTGCCCGGTGGCGGTTGATGTGATGTCAAACAATTTCTGCCGATCCAGCCCGAGCTTGTCCGCCAGCACGAACCCTTCGGCAACGCCAATCATCGAAATCGCCAGCATCATGTTGTTGCAGGCCTTGGCCGCCTGCCCGGCGCCGGCATTGCCGGCATGGATGATGTTCCGTCCCATATCCTTCAGCACCGGCTGCGCCGCCGCGAAGCCCGCTTCGGTGCCACCGCACATGAAGGTCAGCGTGCCAGCAACCGCGCCGCCAACCCCGCCAGAAACCGGTGCATCCAGCATTTCCATACCGGCCGCCGCAGCCTTGGCGGCCACATCGCGCGCCGTTGCCACATCGATGGTGGAACTATCAACCAGCATCGGCCGCGCGGCCCCCACGCTCGCCAGAATGTCCACATACACCGCAGCAACATGCCGGCCCGCCGGCAGCATGGTCACCACCATGTCCGCCCCGGCCACCGCGTCGGCCACCGAAGTTGCCGCGCGTCCGCCATTGGCGGCATGGGCGGCCAAGTTCGCCGGCGCCAGATCGAAGCCGGCAACCTTATGTCCAGCCTTCAGCAAATTCACCGCCATCGGCAGCCCCATATTGCCCAGTCCGATCAGCGCGATGTTCATGCTGCCTCCAGCAGTTTGCGGGCGATGATCACCCGCATGATTTCGTTGGTACCTTCAAGAATCCGATGCACCCGCAGATCGCGCAAATACCGCTCAATTCCGTAATCCTGGATGTAGCCGTAGCCGCCATGCAATTGCAGCGCTTCATCAACAATCCGAAAACACACATCGGTCGCGTAACGCTTGGCCATGGCGCAGCGCATCGTTGCGTCCGCCGCACCTTTGTCCAGCGCCACCGCCGCGCGATGCACCATCAGTCGCGCCGCTTCCAACTCCGTCGCCATATCAGCAAGCTTGAACTGCAAGGCCTGGAATTCGGCAATCGGCTTGCCGAACGCCCGGCGCTGCCCAACATAGGCCAGCGCGGTTTCCAGACACGCCCGCGCACCACCCAGCGAACACGCCGCGATGTTGATCCGTCCCCCATCCAGCCCCAACATCGCGAAGCGAAACCCCTCGCCTTCGCGCCCCAGCCGATTGGCTTGCGGCACCACGCAATTATCGAAATTCACCTGCGCGGTCGGCTGGCTGTTCCACCCCATTTTCGCCTCGGGCTTGCCGAAACTCAGGCCGGCCGCGCCATTTTCCACCACAACGCAGGAAATCCCGCGCGCACCATCATCGCCGGTGCGCAGCATGGTGACGTAAAGATCGGTGACCCCACCGCCGGAAATGAACGCCTTGCTGCCGCTGATCCGGTAATTGTCGCCATCCGCCACCGCCCGGGTTTTGAGCGCCGCCGCATCCGACCCCGATCCCGGCTCGGTCAGGCAATAAGAAACGAATTTCGCGCCGCTGAGAATGTCGGGCAAAAACCGCGCCCGCTGCGCGTCATCGCCGAAGCGCGCAATCATACCGGCAACCATGTTGTGGATGGTCAGGAACCCGGTGGTGGATGGATCGGCCGCCGCCAATTCCTCGAAAATCAGCGCCGCATCCAGCCGCGACAGACCCGCCCCGCCATGCGCCTCATCAACATAAATCCCGCCAAACCCCAACCCGCACGCCTGCCGCAACGCATCGGTCGGAAAGACGCGTTCCCGATCCCAGCGCGCCGCGCCGGGCAACAGCACATCGCGCGCAAACTGCCGCGCCACATCCTGAAACGCGATCTGATCCTCGCTGAGGTCAAAATCCATTGTTGTCGGTTTCCTCCGCTGCCCATCCGCTCTAGCCTACACCGAACCACCATAGAAGGGCCACGCCATGCGCGCCGCGATCCGTGACACCGAAATCTACTTTGACATCGAAGGCGCGGGCCTGGTGCCCGATGGCGACCGGATGCGCGAAAAGCCGCCGGCCTTCATCATCCATGGCGGGCCGGGCGGCGACCATACCGGCTTCAAGCCCGGCTTTTCACCGTTGGCCGAGCGCATGCAACTGGTCTATTTCGACCATCGCGGCCAGGGCCGATCGGCGCGCGGCGACGTCAGCAAATACACGCTCGATGAAAATGTCGAGGATATGGAAGCGCTGCGCCGCCATCTCGGCTGCGGCCCGATCGTGTCGGTCGGCACATCCTATGGCGGCATGGTGGCCATGGCGCATGCAGCGCGCTACCCCGATGCAGTGTCGCATTTGGTGCTGATTGTCACCGCTGCCCACGCCGGCTTCAACGCCCGCGCCCGCCAGATCATCGCCGAACATGGCACGGCCGAAATGCAGGCGGTCTGCGACCAGCTCTGGGGCGGCGAACTCAAGACCGAGGACCAGTTGCGCAACTACTATCGGGTGATGGGGCCAAAATATGCCTATCGCTTCGACCCGGCCACCGCTGGCCACGGGCGCGCGCGCGGAATCCTCGCGCCCGACGCAATCAACATGGCCTTCAAGCCCGGCGGCTTCCTGCAAACCCTCGATTTGCGCCCGGAACTGGGGCGGATCACCGCGCCAACCCTGGTCCTGGCCGGCCGGCACGACTGGATTTGCGCGCCGGAATTCTCCGAGGAAATCGCGCGGCTCATCCCTGGCAGCGACTTGCGGATTTTCGAGAATTCCAGCCACTCGATCCGCAGTGATGAGCCGCAGGCGATGATGGATGCTATTGCCGGATTTGTGGTTTATAAGAACAATTAAAGGAAGGTCTTCTTTTTGTGAACAAAAAGAAGCAAAAAAACTTCATCCATTGTTGCCGTTGGCTCGGGCCCTCCGCAGTCCCGAGC
>JANXRN010000555.1 GCA_025352995.1 Acetobacteraceae bacterium | reverse complement strand
CGCCCCCGCCGCCATAATCGCGTCGATCAATTCCTGGGTCGCCAGCGCGTCCTCCCCAGTCACCGCCGGATCACGACCTTCGCCGACAGCAGCGACAAAATCCGTCAGCACCGCGCGGTGCGCATCATGCGGGAAATCCATGATGCTGGCGCCGCCGCCGGTGCCCTCCGTCGAGATGTGCTCGAAGCTGTCGCCATCGAGGAAGCGTGCCCGCAGCGACGCGCCTTCGAGCCGCGCGGTGCCAAGACTGCCGATGATTTCGATGCTTTCCGGCCGGCCCGGGAAGTTCGCCGTGGTGGCGATCAAGGTCGCCGGCGCGCCATTGGCGGTTTCCAGCAGGGCACTGGCGTAATCTTCGGTTTCCATTCGGTGCAGAGCCGTGGTGCGAACCTGCGCCGCCACGACCCGTCGCACGCCGACCAGATGCTGGAAGAAGTTCAAGGTGTGGATCGCCTGGGTCAGCAAGACCCCGCCACCGTCGCGCGCCAGGCTGCCGCGGCCCGGTTCGTCATAGTAGGATTGCGGCCGCCACCAGGGAATTTGCACGCTTGCGGCCTGGATATCGCCCAGCCGGCCGCTGGTGACCAAACCACGCATTGCCACCGATGCATCGCGGAAACGCTGCTGCAGCACCACTCCGACCCGCACGCCGGCGGCCCGACCTTCGGCGACCAGGGCCCGCGCGGCCTCGGTTGACACTTCCAACGGTTTTTCCACCAGCACATGCTTGCCGCCGGCAAAGGCCAGCCGGGCGATGGCGAGATGGGATGATGGCGGGGTCAGCACAAGCACCGCGCCCACCGCCGGATCGGCGATCGCGGCGGCAATATCGGTGGTGAAGGGGTAATCCGTCACCGAGGCCAGGCTTTCCGGCCGTCGCGCTGCCACCCAGCGCACATCCACGCGGTCAGCCAGATCGCGCAACGACTTGAAATGCGGAATGCTGCCCGGCCCGGTACCGATGACCGCAAGGCCAAGTTTGCTCATAGTCGGATGGCCTTGGCCTGGGCTTCCAGCGCCAGGCGGCACACGGTCAAACAATGCGCCTGGGTCATGGCAGTTTCGGTGCGGTCACGCACATCATTGGCAAAATCGCGGAAATAGGTCAGGGGTCGGCCGGCGCAATCGATGTAGCGCGTGCCTTGATTATTCACCAAAAACAAATGCTCGGTGCCGGGCCGGCCTTCGATATCGACGTATTTGCGCAGCTCAATGGTGCCTTCGGTGCCCAGAATGGTGGTGCGGCCATCGCCCCAGGTGGGCAAGCCATCGGCGGTAAACCAATCCACCCGAATATAGCCGGTGGCGCGGGAATTGCGCAGCGCAACCTCGCCAAAATCCTCAAACCCGTTGCCGACCGCGTAGCTGCCGACGCTGGCATAGCCGATTTCGGCATCCAGGCTATCGGTGAAGACCAGGAACTGATCGATCTGATGGCTGGCGATATCGACCAAAATGCCACCGTAATATTTGGCATCGAAAAACCACGCCGGGCGCAGCGGCCGGTTCAAGCGGTGCGGCCCCAATCCGATGGTCTGGATCACTCGCCCGATCGCCCCTGCCCGCACCAACGCCAGGGCCTCGGCGGAGGACGGGGTTTGGAAGCGTTCTGAAAAACACACCGAGAATATCCGCCCGGTTTCGGTAACGGTCTTTTCCACTTCGGCGAGTTGGGCGAAATCGGTAATGCCGGGCTTGTCCACCAGCACATCCTTGCCGCGCCGCATTGCCGCAATTGCCAGCGGCGCGCGATCGGACGGGATGGACCCGATCGCGATCACATTAATCGTCGGGTCGTCGAGCAGCCGGTCCTTGTCGGCGACTTCGCGCAAATGCGGGAAGCGCTTGCGGAAGCCTTCCAGCACCCCGGGGTCGGAGGTTTCCGGCCAATAGCCGGCGCAGTCCATGCCGGCTTCGATCAGGTAGGCGGTGATTTCGTAAACATGGCGGTGGTCGAGGCCGATGACGGCGAAGCGCATGTTGGGTCTCCGAAGGAAGGCAAGCAGTTCTTTTTGTGAACAAAAAGAACCAAAAAAACTTTTTATCCATGGCGCACCGCTGCCGGTGCGTACTCAGAACCAAAGTGGGAAAGTTTTTTTGCTTCTTTTTGTTCACAAAAAGAAGACTTTCCTTACTTCGACATCCAAGCCAGCACCCGATGATACCCCACCGGAAACAGCCACTGGATCAACGCCATCATCTTGGCATCCCGACCCACCAGCACTCGCTTCTGCCGATGCTCAATGGCAGCCAAAATGATCGCGCCAGCCTCCGGCGGCGGCATTTTCAGGAAGCGCTTCATCCGGTCCTGCATCGCGGCTTCCTCATCCGGACTGACTTGCACCCCCTGCCCGCGCCGTGCGCTGCGGGCGATGGCGGTTGCCACCCCGCCGGGATGCACGATTGTCACGCCGATGCCGGTGGTGGCCAGTTCGGCGCGCAGGGCTTCGGAAAAGCCGCGCACCGCGAATTTGCTGGCGCTATAGGCGGTTTGCCCGGCCGGCGCGATGATGCCGAAAATGCTCGACAGGTTCACGATTTGCGCCACCGGTTGCGCGCGCAGCACTGGTAGAAAAGCGTGCGTGGTGCGCACCACGCCCCAGAAATTAATATCCATCACCCAGGCGACATCATCGAGGCTGATCTGGCTGAACTGCCCACCCAGCGCGACGCCGGCATTATTGACCAAGATGGTGACCTTGCCATGCACCGTCAGCACCGCATCCGGCAGGGCGGCAATCGCGTCACGGTCGGCGATATCCAGCACATGGGTGCTGACTGTTACGCCGGCGCAATTCGCCGCGGTGGCGGCAAGCCCGGCCGGATCGCGATCAACCAGCGCCAGATGGCACCCGCGCGCGGCCAGGGCTACGGACAAAGCGGCACCAATGCCGCTCGCCGCGCCAGTAACAACGGCTACTCCGCCTTGCAGCGGAAACAGATCGGTCAATCCGGTAAGCCCAGCACGCGCTTGGCGACGATGTTGAGCTGCACTTCGGAGGTGCCCCCGGCGATCGACCCCGCCTTGGACCGCAGCCATTCGCTGGTGCGGCGCAATTCATCCGGGGTGAAATCATCGCCATCCCAGCCCAGGCCCTGGGTGCCTTCAGCGGCGATGGTGACCTCGTAGCGACGCTTGATGAGTTCGGTGCCGTAATATTTGAACATCGCCGACGCGGGGCCTGGGGGGCTGCCGCTATCGGCGGCTTCGGCGGCACGCGCGCGGGTCAATTGAAAGGCATGGGCGTCAATCGCGTAGGACGCGATGCGGTCACGCAACACCGGATCGGCAATGCGGCCACCAGCCGCGCCGGCATGTTCTTTGGCAATGTCTTCCAGGGGTTGTTCGGATTTCGCGGTGCGACGCCCGGCAATGCCCTTGCGTTCATGTTCCAACAATCGCTTGGCGATCGTCCAGCCTTTGTTGAGGCGGCCGAGGATGTTTTCCTGCGGCACTTGCACGTTTTCGAGGAAGGTTTCGCAGAACGGCGAGGCGCCGTTGATCAGCCGGATCGGCTTCACCCGCACGCCCGGATTATTCATGTCGATCAGCAGGAAGCTGATGCCGTCGTGCTTTTTCGCCGCCGGATCGGTGCGCACCAGGCAGAAAATCCAGTCGGCGTAGTTGGCGCCCGAGGTCCAGATTTTATGCCCGTTGACCAGGAAGTGATCGCCCTGATGCACCGCGCGGGTTTGCAGGCTGGCAAGGTCCGATCCGGCGCCGGGTTCTGAATAACCCTGGCACCAGCGCCGCTCGCCCGATGTGATTTTCGGCAGTTGCTCGGATTTTTGGTCCGACGTGCCGTATTCGAGCAGCACCGGGCCAAGCATGTTCAGGCCCATGCCGACCAGCGGCTTGCGGCAGCCGAGCGCCAGCATTTCGTCTTCAAGGATTTGCGCTTCGTATTCCGATAGCTCCCCGCCGCCATATTCTTTCGGCCAGGTTGGCGCGGTCCAGCCCTTGGAATGCATGCGTTGCAGCCATAGCTTCTGGTCGTCGCTTTCAAAGCGGCCTTTCTTGCCACCGCCATAGGCTTCGCCGTCTTCGCCGCGCATCGAGGGCGGGCAGTTGGCTTCGAGCCAGTTACGGGTTTCGGCTCGGAAATCGGCGACGGATGCCATGGGCGTTCTCCTGGACGGTTGCAATGATTGAAGCACCGTGTCCGGTCGGTCGGCAAGGGCTGGCATTATTTTGCCACAGGCGGCGGATTTGGTCGTGCAACGGAAAACCATGCAGAGGCGTATTGTGTCAGTTCCGCTTGGAACTGCACCAAATTTTCATAACGAAGATGGTGCAGTTCCAAGCGGAA
>JANXRN010000527.1 GCA_025352995.1 Acetobacteraceae bacterium | reverse complement strand
CCCCTCATATAGAGCGGTTACGCGCCAGAGTCAGCTTTTGTCGAGGCGCTGCACCCATTCCAGCAGCGGTTGCCACAGCGCGCGCGCCGCACTGGTGCCGGCGACCATCCCGACATGGCCTGCGGCGGGGCGGATCACGGTTGCCCCCGGGATCGCCAAAGCCAGCGGTTCAGCGCTTTCCGGCGGCACGATGCGGTCCCGCGCCGGGATGGCGACGAAGCTGGGCAGGCGGAGTTCCTCCGGGCGGATCGTTTCACCAGCAACATCCCACGCCCCGCGCGCCGGGCGATTTTCGCTGTACCAGCCACCCAGGACTTCGCGCGCGACCGGCGCCGCCAGCGGGACGCCGTCATTCAGCCAGTCCTCCACCGCCACGAAGGACGCCGCCCGCGCGCTTGCCTGATCGAGCTTGCCGAAGCGGCGATATTTATCGCCAACGCCGAACGGGTCGAGCAGGGTGAACAGGGTTTGCAGCCCGTCGATTGGCAAGGTCCCGGTCAGTTCCATCGCCGGCTCCAAAAGCGGCAGCAGCCGCGCAACGGCTTCTGCCCGGCCTTCGGTGCCGGCATGAAAATCCCACGGCGTTGCCAGTAGCCCCAAAGCGGCCACCCGATCCGGCATGCGCTGGGCGGCGGCCAGCGCCAGCAATCCGCCCATGCAGTAGCCAACCAGGATTACGTGGTCGCGCTGCGCCGCAATCGCCCGTTCCAGCCGGGCGATATAGTCGGCCAGGCCGAACCCACGTTCCACCGCCCCCGGCCACCCCCAATCGAGCAACAAAGTGCGCCTGCTGGCGGCAAAAAACCGCATCATTGACTGGCCGGGCGCGAGGTCGAGCACGCTGGCCCGGTTGACCAGGCTGGGCACGAACAGCAATGGCGTGCCCGCGCCGCCAAAATCGAGGATGCGCGTATCGCCCTCCCGCCAGATTTCCGGTGGGTCGGTCAGATCGCGGGTCCAGGGATGGCGGCGATAGGCCGCAATGCCGGCCAGCAGCGCGCTATCTTTTTCCAGCGCCGCCGTCAGCACCGCCTGCGGCAGGCCGCTTGGGTTTGCGCCGCCGAGCAGGTCGGCCAGCGCCGGGCTGAGTGCTGGCCATAAGCCGTTCAAGCTCATCGACTCGAGCACGGAGCGTTGCGAGCTCATCGCCGCCAGCATCAGATGCAGCAGCAGCGGGCGCGGGCCGGGGCGGTGTAGCGGGCCCGGCACTAGCGCGCACCATTGTGGTTGCCCATCTGGCCCAGATCGCCAGCATTGCCTGGGCGATTTCGGCGGCTTCCCGATCGCTGGCAAGGGCTGCCAGCTCGCTTTGCACGATGGTGATCCAATCCTCGGCCACGGCGCGCAAATCCGGCGCGCCGGCGTGTGGGGGTTCGGACCCGGTCATGCGTCATCGTTGCTCCATGGCCGCACCATAGGCGCAAGGGCGGGGCAGGAAAATGGCGGGCCTGTTTCTTTGTTGCGCTGCATCATGCTAGGAAAGTCCGGTCAGCCACAAGCTGGGGAACCGAAATGTCGCCGACCAACTCGCAAGCCGCCACGGCAAAGCCCGATGCCCCGCCGGTGGTGGTCAAGAAATACGCCAATCGCCGTTTGTACAATACTGAAAGTTCGAGCTACATCACCCTGGATTCGCTCGCCGAAATGGTGCGTGATGGGCGGGATTTCGTGGTCTATGACGCCAAATCCAGCGAAGACATCACGCGGTCCGTGCTGACCCAGATCATCGTTGAGGAAGAAAGCAAGGGCAAAGCGATGCTGCCCACCGGCTTCTTGCGCCAGTTGATTGGGTTTTACGGTGACAGCATGCAGGGCGTGGTGCCGAATTACCTCGAATCGGCAATGTCCGCCTTCGCCCGCCAGCAGGACCAGGTTGCCAAGACCGTCCAGCAAAGCATGGCGCCGTTCCTGCCGCCCGGCCTCGAAGAAGTCGGCCGTCAGAACCGGGCGATGATGGAACGCGCGATGAGCTTGTTCACGCCCTTCCTGCCGCCCGACAAAGGCCCACCGGTCACGAGTGAGGATGAAATCGCTATCTTGCGCGCCGAAATCGAGTTGCTGCGCGCACAACTGGCGGACGCGCGGGCGAAGAAAGGCTGATCCATGGCATGGCCACAGGCGGACGGGGTCTTCAGCCTCGGTGATTTTGCAGTGCAAAAAGGCGGGGCGATCCGGGACGCGAAAATCGCCTGGAAAACCCACGGCACGCTGAACGCGGCGCGTGACAACGTGATCTTGTACCCGTGTTCCTACACCGCCCAGCACCCGGACATGGAATTTCTGATCGGGCCGGACAGCGTGCTCGACCCAACGCGCTGGTTCATCGTCATCCCCAACATGTTCTCCAACGGTCTGTCATCGGGCGCGGCGGATCATCCGGACTACCCTGTTGTGACCGGATGGGACCTGGTGAAATCCCAGAAGCGGCTGTTGGTCGAACAGTTCGGGGTGACGAAACTCGCGGCCGTCTATGGCTTCTCGATGGGCGCCCAGCAGGCTTATCACTGGGCAGCGATTGAGCCTGACATGGTGGCACGCGCTTTTGTGCTGGCCGGCAGCGCCAAGACATCGGTGCATAATCGGGTGTTCCTGATGTCGTTGCTGCGGACCTTGGAAGCAGCGCCCGAACATATCGGCGGTGGGCATTTTTCGAGCGAACCGCGCGCCAGCCTGAAGGCTTTCGGCACCATCTACGCCGCCTGGGCGTTGAGCCAGGATTTCTACCGCGCCGGCTTGCATCTGTCCGCTTTGGGGGCGCCCGATCTCGAAACTTTCCTGCGGACGGATTGGGAGGAACGCTATTATCTCCGCCGTGCGGCGAATTTATACGCGCAGCTGGTAACCTGGCTCCACGGCGATATCAGCGACAATTCCCTGTATGGCGGCGACTTGCCCAAGGCGCTGGCAGCGATCAAGGCGCGCGTGATTTTGCTGCCCAGCACGACGGATTTGTATTTCCGGGTGGCCGACAATGCGGCTGACCTGCCGCATCTCCGGCACGGCGCGCTGCATCCGATCGAAAGCGTCTGGGGGCATCGGGCGGGCAATCCAAACCCGAAATTGCTGCCGGCGGAGTTTGGCTTTGTGAAGGATGTGGTGCGGGCGGCGCTTGACGCAGTTGATTGAGGATGCGTCGATAAAGCGCTGCGCGACTGCTGATATCTGTAAATCTACAACGGCACACTCGGTCGTATTCAATACCCCAACAGTAAAACATCCAGCGCCCGGGTGATCAGATCATGATGCCGATCCAAGGACGCGATGGGATTTCGCAATTCCCGCACCAATATCCCGGCGATCGCCTGCGTTTGCATCACATAGGCAATTCCGTCGATGTCGAAAACCGGATTGAGGTGCGCGATCGGCGGCGGCGCACGGACCTTTGCGATGAGCGGCACAACAGCGCGGGTGGCGAGCGAGTCCAGCAGCCCAGCTTGCACGTCGACGACCCTGACATCGTTCGCCAACACATAGACGTCAAGCCGCGCCATCAAAACTGACGGAATTGCGCG
Organism: Acetobacteraceae bacterium; assembly: GCA_025352995.1. Classification (GTDB taxonomy): domain Bacteria; phylum Pseudomonadota; class Alphaproteobacteria; order Acetobacterales; family Acetobacteraceae; genus CAITOL01. Next base: position 16,145 of record JANXRN010000527.1, on the reverse strand, counting down.
AGCGGCAGGCCATGTTCCTCAACATGCGCATTCCACGCATCCATCGCGGCGCGGTTGTCGCGCAACCATTGCGCCGTGCGCATCTTAGCCACTTCCTCAGCCAGACCTTTTTCACAGGCTTGCGAAACATTGATTTTCAATGCGCGGGCCGCCTGCAAAAGAGCGCCAGGTAAGGTCACATTCGCAGCACGGCGGTTGCTTTCTTTGGCGACCGCAACTCGGGACGAAAGCATATCATCTACTCCGCATATCCATGCCATATGCGCATAAACGCCTGCTTTTTTCAAGTCACATAAAGCAAATTGACTACACGACCGCCGCGATCGCCTCGATCTCCAGTTTCACATCCGGTCGGAACAGCCCGGCGACGTACATCCAACTCATCGGCGGCGGCCCATCGGGGAACGCGGCTTTGGTCGCCGCACCAATCGCGCCGAAATCCTGCGGTGGTTCGGTCCGGAAGCAGGTGATGCGGGCGATGTTGCGCGTGCTGCCGCCTTCGCGGGCAACGGTGGCCAGCACGTTGTTGCGCGCCTGGGCGAATTGGGCTTCGACGCCGACCTGGCGATATCTAACGGCAGGCTTGGCAACAGTTGGTAGATCGCTGGAGGTAAGCGCCACGTCCCGGACTGCGATGACGAAGTCAGAAATTTAATGCCTCACCGAACCAAATAGACAAAGTTTTTTTGCGTCTCGTAAGTTCCCGCGTCCCTCGATTGCGGCCACAATCGTTGGTGCGGGGTCGACCTTGAATTGCTTCTGGGCAATCAAAGCTGGCAAAAAGCTAAGGGCGCCCCGCGTTTGTTTGCGTCGTCTTGCCGGACAGTATGCTGGGCGCCTTTTTGTTCACAAAAAGAAGACCCTTCCTATCCCACCCCAAGGGGGGGCTGACCCGCCCGCCCACAAGTGCTAATCCCCCGCCATGCGCATATTCCTGGAATTCGAAAAGCCGGTCGCCGAGCTTGAGGCTAAAATCGAAGAGCTTCGGGTGATGGCTGGTGCCGACAGCATCAATATCACTGACGAAGTTGCGGTCCTGACCGACAAAGCCGACAAGCAGCTGCGCGCAATCTATTCCAAGCTGACCGCTTGGCAGAAAACCCTGGTCGCCCGCCATCCCGAACGCCCGCAGGCGAGCGATTATATCGCCGCGCTGATTACCGAATACACGCCTTTGGCTGGTGACCGCGCCTTTGCCGATGATGCGGCGGTGCTTGGCGGGCTCGGCCGTTTCAACGGCCAGTCGGTCATGGTGTTGGGCACTGAAAAGGGCACTGATACTGAAAGCCGGGTCAAGCATAATTTCGGCATGGCGCGGCCGGAGGGCTACCGCAAGGCACGTCGGCTGATTGAGCTTGCCGGCCGGTTCGGCGTGCCGGTGCTGTGCTTTGTCGATACGTCAGGCGCCTATCCCGGCATCGATGCCGAAGCCCGCGGCCAGGCAGAGGCGATCGCGCGTTCCATTGAGGCTTGTCTTGCTGCCCCGGTTCCGATGATTGCGGTGGTGATCGGTGAAGGTGGCTCCGGCGGGGCGGTTGCCCTTGCCAGCGGGGACGCGGTGTTGATGCTGGAACATGCGGTTTATTCGGTGATTTCGCCGGAAGGGTGCGCGGCGATCTTGTGGAAAGACGCCGCCCAGGCCCCGGCCGCTGCCGAGGCGATGCGCTGCACGTCCGACGATCTGCGGCGCTTGAAACTGATTGACGGGGTGATTGCCGAACCGCTCGGCGGCGCCCATCGCGACAAGGCGGCAACGATCAAGGCGGTGGGCCAGGCGATCGCGACGGCCCTTGCGCCGCTGACCAAACAAGACGCCGCCACGCTGATCAGCCGGCGACGGGCGAAGTTTTTGGAGATGGGGCGGGACGCGCTGACATGAGGGAAGGGCACCGATACCGCTCTGGAAAGAAAAGCGTACGGACATGTCGGCGCTAGTCGCGCGATATCGAATAATTATTTGCTGGACGGCACTCGCCGCCATTTTCTTCGCACCTGAAAATGCGCTTGGTGAGGCGGCGCAACCGGACTCTCAACCATTGACGATGGTGGCAAGGCCGAGTTTGGCGCCCGATCGTAGCGCGGTGGTGTTTGCATTTCAGACAAATCGTAACCATTGGCGCTTGGGCATCGTGAAGCTTGCTGCCAAGACGCAGCCAATGTTGATCATTCCTCTTCCCGCTTTTGAATGGCTCGACCCGGCCATATCACCCGACGGGAATGTCCTGACAGCTGTTTCATTTTGCGCTGGAGATGCATGCCCTACCGAGGCCTTGCATCACAATATCTGGAAGTTTTCGCTGCAACGCCCCGACCCCGGCCAGCAAATCACCCGGCCCGATCCGGCAATTCGGCGCCGGTCGCCGATATTTTCGACCGATGGGCAAGAGATTGCGTGGGTCACCGAAACCATCGCCCCGCCGGCCAATCGCCGTACGACAGTGAAGCAAATTGTCGTTCATCGGCAGGGCGCGGAACATATTTTGGAAACCTATCAAAGCATCGCATCAGACTTGCGGGCTTCTCCGGTAATGTTTGTTGACATCAGTTTTGCAGGCGTTTTCGCGAGAGATCATTTTCAGTTCGTCGGGCGCACGCTCGAGGGCGTGTTAGCCACCGCTGATGGCGGACAGCTTCGGCCGAAGCCGGCGGCTTGGGTGCTATTTGCCCTGGATGGCACGAAACTGCACGCTGACCGCGTGCTTGAAGCCTCTGCCCTGGCGATACCAAGAACGGGCACGGGATACATCTATCTTCGTCCCGTCGACAGTGCGAACCCGTTCAACCCGACGCGATTTGAAATCCGTGAGGTAAAAGGCAACGAAGACCGACTCCGGCTGACATTTTCAGGTCGGTATGTCCGTGACATATCGGTGTCCGACAATTTTGAATTAATTTCCTTTGCCGCTGAACGTGGATCGAGCGGGGTTCATTCGATCTGGACCCACCGGTCGGGCGATCCAGCTGCGGTCGACCTCGATATTCCCGAACGTGTCCGGGCGAGCGCCAGATAGGGTCGTGTCCGCGTCAAGCTTCCCCCAACAACCCTTCCCCCGGCATCATTGCGCGTCTAACAGTGTGTTGCGGCGCACCATCAGGGGGCGTGCGCCGATTGAAGGGGATGCCGATGTCTGATGTCGCCGGCATCGCCGATCCAACCGCGGTGCCGCCCTTCACGCCGCGGATGTTTTTCGCGATTTTCCCGTCGATCATGCTGCCGATGTTTCTTGCCGCAATCGATGGCAGCATTGTCGCCACCGCCTTGCCGGCGATTGCCGCCGCGATGGGCGATGTGGAGCGTGTGTCGTGGATTGTCGTTGCCTACCTGGTTGCCGCCACCATCGCAGCCCCGGTTTACGGGCGGCTTGCCGACGTGTTGGGCCGTCGGCGGATGTTGCTGGTCTCGCTATGGATTAATCTCGCCGCTTATGCGCTGGCGGCCAGTTCCACCAGCGTGCTGATGCTGATCGGTGCCCGCCTGGTGCAAGGCGCCGGGGGCGGTGGGCTGATGACCTTGTCGCATGCCTTGATTGGCGAGACGGTTCCCGCCCGCCAGCGCGGCAAGTTCCAAGGCTATAACGCGACGATTTTTGTCACCGCGTCGCTGCTCGGCCCGGTTGCTGGCGGCTGGTTGACCCAGGCTTGGGGCTGGCAATCGGTGTTTCTGGTTAACGTGCCGTTGTGCGTGCTGGCGTTGGTGCTAGCGCTGCGCCTGAAGTCGAAATCAGCGCCGGCCGGGCGGCTTCATTTCGATTTCCTCGGCACCTTGCTATTCGCGCTGTTCATCGGCCCGGCGCTGCTGGCGTTGGAGCAGGCGCGGCTGTTCACCTTGGCGGCGCTGGGATGGGCGGCGGGATTTGCAGCCCTTTCTGGCGTCGCCGTTGTCCTGCTGCTGCGCCAGGAGCGTCGGGTGGCGTTCCCGCTGCTGCCGATCGCTTTTCTGCGCCAGAGTGCGGTGTGGCGCACCGACGCCATGGCAGCGTGCAATGGCGCGACCCTGGTATCGCTGATCACGTTCCTGCCGATTTATCTTGCGGTTTCGCGGGGCTCAACCGCCGGTGAGGTCGGGCTGTTGATGCTGCCGCTGACCGGGCTGGTCGCGGTCGGGTCACTGGTGACCGGCCGGACCATCAGCCGCACCGGCTACACCGCGATCATGCCGTCGCTCGGGATGCCGGTTGTGGCGATTTTGCTCGCGGTGATGGCGCTGATGGGACCGGCGCTGAGCTTGTCGCAACTGCCTTGGCTGCTGGGCATGCTGGCGATGGCCAATGGGACCGCGATGCCGGTGGTGCAAGTGACGGTGCAGGTGCTGGCCGGGCCATCCCAACTTGGGGCGGCGGCCGCATCGGTGCAGTTTTCCCGCTCGATCGGGGCGGCTGCGGGCACTGCCATCGTCGGCGCGGTGCTGTTCGGCACGCTCGCGGTGATGGATGCCGATACGGCGGCCCTGTTCGGCCAGATTGTGCAGCGCGGGTTGGGGTCGCTGGCCAATTTACCCGCCGAACGGATCGCGCTGGCACGTGCGGAGATCGATGTCGCTTTTCGTGCGGCGTTCCTGGCGATGGCGGGGTTTGGCGCAATTTCGGCAGTGTTGGCGTGGTCGTTGCCGTTACGCAGGATTTGACGCCGGGTTGAAGTCGGCTATTGTCATTGCGAATGCTTCATATCTGACGCAACAAGAAAGCACGATCATGACGATCACGCCTGGCACCGGCCTGATCATCAACGTCACCTATGACAGCAGCGTTGATGGTGCGCCGAGCGGCTTCAAGGCGGCGATTGCGGCGGCGGTGTTCGAACTTGAAAGCCTGTTCACCAACAAGATTACGGTCACCATTGCAGTGGGCTTCGGCGAAGTCTCAGGCATCAGTTTTGGCGCGGCGGCGCTGGGTTATAGCCTAGGCGGCAAGACCCTGACCAGCTATGCTGCGGTCCGTGCTGCGCTGCCGTTGTATGCGCTGCCCGCCACCGATCCGACCAATGGCGGGGCCTTCTATGTCAGCAATGCCAATGCCAGGGCGCTTGGCATCACGCCCGACAGTTCGACGGCACCAGACGGCTATATCGGGATATCCAGCTACTACACTCTGACGACCGACCCCAATAATCGCGCGGCTCCTAGCGCCTATGACGCGATCGGGATCGCCGAGCATGAAATTACCGAAATTTTGGGCCGCGTCACCTATGGTGGGGCGGTGAACGACGCCGGAACCCAAAGCTACACGCCGCTCGATCTGTTCCGGTATCAATCGCCCGGGGTGCGCCAGCTGGGGGCCGGGGTGGGATATTTTTCGACCGACGGCGCCTCTATGGGAACCTTATTCAACGACCCTGCCAATGGCGGCGATGGCGGGGACTGGGATCGTTCCACCAACAGCGACGCATTCGGCGTCGGCTATCCCGGACTGGCCCAGCGCCTCAGCTCGACCGATATCGCGGTGATGCTGGCGTTGGGATACACTACATCGGTGGCGGGTCCCGGACCGGGAACTGGCCTGTTCGCAAATTTCACCCAATCGGGCGGCGTCGCGCAGACGGTGACCGCCGACAACAGCACCGACGCCGCGCTGGTTCGGGCATTGCTGCCCGCACTGCCGGCTTCGGGCGTTCTGCAAGTTATCAATGGCGGCCTCTATGCCATCGGGTCCGGCAGCGCGGCATTGGTCGACAGCGCCACAACCCAGGTGACGGTGTTTGGCGGCGCCAACGCGGGCCAGATTGTGGTGGCGGGAACCGGCGGGCTGGCGTTCAACGCTGGTGCCGGCAGCGGTACAGTCCTCGCCGCCGGCGGCAATAATTTGATCAGCGTCTATCCCGGCGCCGGGGCGCAGAACATCACCACCGGGGATGGCAATGACACGATCAGCGCGCTCGCTGGCGCCAATACCATCAGCGGTGGGGCAGGGCGCAACCTGATCCTCGCCCAGGGCGGAAATGATCTGATCAATTCCTCCGGGAACGATTTGATCACCACGCCCGACGGCAATCCGACGATCAATGCTGGCACCAACGCGCCGGTGATTTTCCTCGGCAGTGGCGCCGCGCAGTTCAACGGCGGCGCCGGGAATGCGACCGTGGTGGTGGGGAGTGCGGCGGCGACCCTCACGTCTTCGGGATCGGACCAGCTTTGGATGCAGGCTGGTGGCGGGGTGGTCAACAGCAACCATCTCGGCTTTGCCGGCGGCAACACGATCATCGGCGGCAGCGGTGCGGTGACGGTGAACAACCAGATCGGCGCTGATTTCGTTTTCGCCGGGTCGGGCGCGCTGACTTATAACGGCGGTGTTGGGGCATCGACGATCCTTGGGTCAGCCAGCGGCCATTCCACCATCGTTGGGGGTGCTGGGTCGTTGATCGTCATCGGTTATGGCGCGACGACTTATCAGGGCAGCGCGGGGGCGGCCACGATTGCCGCCTTTGGGGGCAGCGTGACGGTAAATGGCGGTGCGGGCACCGGCGTTTATCAGGGTGGCCCGGCCGGCCAGAATCGCATCACCGCCAGTGTCGGCCGCGCCACCATGATCGGCGGCGGTGAAGGCGATGTGCTGACCGCGAATTTTTTCGGCGGTGACGCATTCCAGGCCGGTCTTGGTGCGGAGACCTTGACGGCCGCAGGTGCGGCACGTGCCAATCAGTTCTATGGCGGCCCAGGCGCAGACCTGATCATTCTCGGCAATGGCGGCGATCAGGTCCTGGCTGGCACCGGGAGCGAGACCTTGCGCGGCGGCGCGGGTGCCGATCTGTTCGCTTTTGCCAACGGCAATGGCACCAACGCCGTTATTGAGGGCTATCTCGCCGGACAGGACTACATTTCCCTGGTCGGGTTTGGGTCGGGCGAGGCCAATCGTGCCTTGTCCGCTGCCGCCTTCATCAGCGGTTCCGAACAATTGACGCTGTCCGACGGCACCAAAATCCTGTTCTCCGGGATCACCAACCTGAGCAGCGCCAACTTCCTTTGACCCTGGGCTTTTTTCCCACGCCGTACCGTCTTATGTAGAAGGGATCGTTCGCGCCCTTAGGTTTCCCAGATGACCATCACCCCAGGTTCCGGCCTGGTTATCAACGTCAGCTACGATACCAGCGTTGCCAGCGCGCCAAGCGGCTTTCGCGCCGCAGTGGATGCGGCCGTTACCTATCTGGAGAGCAATTTCACCAACCCGATCACCCTGACCATCTCGGTCGGGTATGGGGAGATCGCGGGCGCTGCGATCAGCGCCGGCGCCTTGGCGCAAAGCACCAGCCACGGGGTCAATGTGTCCTACGCCCAGCTTGCCGCAGCTTTGCCCGGCCTGTCGGCGACGAACCCCACCGGCAATGGCGTGTTCTACCTGGCCGACGCCCAGGCCAAAGCGCTCGGTCTGGCCGGTGACGGCGCCGCGCTCGATGGTTCGATCGGCCTGAGTTCCAGTTCCAACTTCACCTTCGACCCGAATAATCGCGCGGTCTCTGGCGCCTACGACGCAATCGCCGCGATCGAGCACGAAATAACCGAGGTGATGGGGCGCGTGTCCGACATCGGAGTGACGGCCTCGCGCCGCCAGTCGATTTACACGCCGCTTGATCTGTTTCGCTACGCTGCCCCTGCCCAGCGGCTTCTGACCTACGGGATTGGGTATTTTTCGAACGATGGCGTTACGCTGCAGACCCAGTTCAACAATCCCAGCAATGGCAATGATGGGGGCGATTGGGCTAGCGCGGTGCAGGGTGATGCGTTCGGCGACAGCTATTCCGGGCAGGTCGGGCAGATCACCGCGACTGATCTCGCGGTCATGGCAGCGCTTGGCTACAGCACCGTGCCCGCCCCGATCACAGGGCCGTTTGCGACCATCACCGGGCTGGGCGGCGCGATCTTGTATGTGCAAGCCGACACCAGCGCCAATGCGGCGATTGCCCAAAGCGTGCTGGCGCCGCTGAACACGGCCATATTGGCCGGAACCTTGGTGCCGGCGCTCGCCGGTGCGACGCCGACGGTCGCGGCGGGGAAAACCGGCCTGCTGCAAGCCAGTAGCGGCGGACAATATGCGATCGGCGCCGGCTATTCCGCCTTTGTCGGCACTGCCACGGTGCCGATCACGGTGTTCGGCGGCAGCAGCGCCGGGCAGCGCGTGGTGGCGGGTTCTGGTGGGTTGGCGTTCAACGCGGGCCTTGGCGCAGGTACGGTGGTGGCCGCAGGTGGCAACAATCTGATCAGCGTGCTGCAAGGGGCGGCGGCGCAGTACATCACCACCGGTTCGGGCAACGACACGATTTCGGTGCTGACGGGTTCTAATACGATCAACGCCGGCACGGGGATCAATCTGATCCTGGCGCAAGGTGGCAATGACCTGATCAATTCGACCGGCACCGATCTGATTAGTGCACCCGATGGTAATGCAACGATTAATGCCGGGACCAACGCGCCAACGATCTTTCTCGGCAGCGGTAATTCGCGCTTCAATGGTGGCGCGGGCAACGCAACGATCGTGGTCGGCAGTGCTGCCGCGACCTTGACCTCGGCGGGCGCTGACCAGCTTTGGATGCAGGTGGGCGGCGGGGTGGTCAATAGCAGCGGCGCCGATACCATCATTGGTGGCAGCGGTGCGGTGACGGTCAATGCCGGGGCGGGGAATGATTTTGTCTTCGCGGGTAGCGGCGCGCTGAAGGTTAATGGCGGCACCGGCGCTTCCACTATTCTTGGTGTGGCGGGCGGGAACGCCAGCATTGTCGGCGGGGCAGGGTCGATCATCGCGATCGCCTATGGCGCGACGAATTTTCAAGGCGGGGCTGGTGCTGCAACCGTTGCTGCCTTCGGCGGCAGCGTCACTGTCAACGGCGGCATTGGTGGCGGGGTCTTCCTGGGCGGACCGGGCGGCAATAATCGGCTCAGTTCTGGTGGTGACAGAACAACCCTGATCGGCGGTGGCGATGGTGATTTCCTGACTGGGCATGCGGCAGGCGGCGATGTTTTCCAGGCTGGCGCCGGTGCCGAGACCATCAATGCGGCGGGGGCGTCCGCGTCCAACAAATTCTACGGCGGATCCGGGGCCGACTATATGATTTTGGGCGCCGGTGGTGATCAGGTTCTGGCGGGGACGGGGAGCGCGACAATCTGGACCGGCGTCGGCGCCGACCTCATCGCCTTTACCAATGGTCGTCATCCATCGGTGACGTTTCAGACTTTTACCGTCGCGCCCGGCATCAATCCGCGCGACTATATTGCGCTGGTCGGATTCGCCCCGGGCGAAGCGGCACGCGCACTCGCCACCGCAACGATCAGCAACGGATCGGAAAATCTTGTTTTGTCCGATGGGACGAAAATCCAGTTTCTCGGCTTCAGCGGATTGACGAGTTCGAATTTTCTCTAACCTCTTCAATCGCTAGCGCTGCGTGACAGGCCCGGAAATTCCGGCCGCATTCATTCTTTGATTGACGTTTCCGTCGCATTGGCGTCATTCATTCTGAGCAAAGCGGCTTGCGTGGGCGCATTTCTGCACAATCGGCAAAATTTACCGATTTCCCCGCCGCCCGAGTCGCGCAATTTCACATACGTATGCGTGTTGGCGTTAAATCTGCATGTCAGTAACGTATTAACGTCGTCTTCACGTCGTTAATACGGCGGTGCGAAACCTCATAGTGTCAACTCCGGTCATCAACAAGTCGTCGCAACCTGCGGCGACGATGACAAGGGGCCACACCATGACCAACACCAACCGCACCATCGACTCGGGCAAAGTTCGTCTCGGCGCCATTTCGCAAAGCATCGCCACTGCCGATGCAGGCAAAGTCCGTATGGGCGCAATCTCGCAGACGCTGGCGACGGCCGATGCCGGCAAGGTTCGGATGGGCGCGATTTCCCAGACGCTGGCGACAGCCGATGCCGGCAAGGTTCGGATGGGCGCGATCTCTCAGACTCTAGCTACTGCCGATGCCGGCAAGGTCCGTATGGGCGCGATCTCGCAGACGCTGGCCACTGCCGATGCCGGCAAAGTCCGGATGGGTGCGATTTCCCAGACGCTGGCGACGGCCGATGCCGGCAAGGTTCGTATGGGCGCGATTTCCCAGACGCTCGCCACCGCTGATGCTGGCAAGGTTCGGATGGGTGCGATTTCCCAGACGCTGGCTACTGCCGATGCCGGCAAGGTTCGGATGGGTGCGATCTCGCAGACGCTGGCGACCGCCGATGCGGGCAAGGTCCGTATGGGCGCGATTTCCCAGACGCTGGCCACTGCCGACGCTGGCAAGGTTCGTATGGGTGCGATCTCGCAGACGCTGGCGACCGCCGATAATGGCAAAGTCCGCATGGGCGCGATCGCCCGCACGCTCTAGCCCCTCGACGCCGCCAAATCCTCCGCCATACTGCGCGAAATCGGGAGCGATCCCGATTTCGCCGCGTGTTGACTGACGCGGTTCAGTCAAGGAAGCCCGCCATGCCGCCTGACACCGCCGCCGATCCCGCTGCACCTGAGCCGCGCATTGTCTTCAACCGTTTCATCCCCACCGCGCGCTTTCCGCAGCGCGCCGACCGCTCCGCCGCAGGGTCCCTCCCGACCCGCGCCTTTCGCTATTGCGAACCGGTCGCCTCCGCCTCTGCCTTTGGCTATTACGTGTTTCCACCGATGGCGTTTTCCCTGCGCTGGGATGGCAGCGCCATTCGCTGGACCTACCCGGGTGCCGAGGACTGGATGTTGCTGACCGTTGCCCAGTTCCCCAACTACGTCGCCGAGTTCGACAGCCACGCGCCGGAAGAAATCCGCGGCTTTTCCCCGCCGTTCCTCGGCGCGCTGCAGGAACCCGGCCATGTCCAGATGTGGACCGGCATGGTGATGCGCACGGCGCCAGGATGGTCAGCTTTGGTGCGTCCGCCCGCCAATTTGCCGCACAAAGCCGGGGTAGAACTTTACGAGGGCATTATTGAAACCGACAACTGGTTTGGCCCGCTGATCACCAATTTCCGCATCACCCGCACCGATATCCCGATTGAGTTCGATCCGAACTTCCCGCTGTTGCAAGTCCAGCCTCTGCCGCGCGAAGCGCTGACCGATGCCGGGATGAATAACTACGAACTGGTCCCCGATCTGACCGGTCTGCGGGCAGAAGATTGGGATGATTATTACGATACGGTGGTGCGGCCCAATTCGGCAGAAAAGCGCCCGCGCGGTCAGTATGCTGCGGCGGCACGAAAGCGAGCTAAGAGCAGTGAGGGGTAGAAAGCAGTTCTTTTTGTGAACAAAAAGAACCAAAAAAACTTTTTATCCATTCCTTGCCGTTGGCGTGCGTCCCCCCGCAACAGCGAAGCGCTCTGAACCAAAGTGTTGAAGTTTTTTTGCTTCTTTTTGTTCACAAAAAGAAGATTCTTAAATTCTTCCTGATGCGTTCCAACACCGGCCCATCAGGCGCCACGAATGTCTGCCCGGTAATCATCTCGAAAGCGCGGATATAAACCTCCGACGTCTGCGCGATCACCTCGGCGGGAATGTCCGGGATTGGGTCGCGGTACGGATCGCAACGCGCCACCACCCAGTTGCGCACGAAATCCTTGTCGAAGCTTTCCGGTTTCTCACCCGCAGCGAAACGCGCTGGGTAGCTTTCGGCGAACCAGTAGCGGCTGCTGTCCGGCGTGTGGATTTCATCGGCCAATACGATGCGGCCGTCGGCATCGGTGCCGAATTCGTATTTGGTATCGACCAGGATCAGCCCGCGTTCGGCGGCCAATTTCTGCCCGCGGGCGAACAGCGCCAGAGCGTAGCCCGAAACGACGTCCCATTGCGCCTGGGTTAGCAATTTCTGCCCGATGATATCCGCAACCGTCAGCGGCGCGTCGTGCCCGCCATCGAATTCCTTGCTGGTCGGCGTGATGATCGGCGTGGGCAGGATTTGGTTGGCGCGCATCCCGTCGGGGAAGGTCACGCCATACATGGTGCGCTGCCCGGCCTGGTACATCGGTAGAATGGACGTCCCCGTGGTGCCGGCGAGGTAGCCGCGCACCACGATTTCGACCGGCAGGATGTCCAGGCGCTGCCCGATCACCACATTGGGGTCGGGATAGGACAGCACGTGGTTGGGGCAGATATCGGCGGTTGCTTCGAACCAGAAGCGCGCGGTCTGGGTTAGCACTTGGCCCTTGCCGGGAATGGCGGCCAGGTTTCGGTCAAAGGCGCTCAGCCGATCAGTCGAAATCAGAATTCTTCGACCGTCCGGCAGGTCGTAATTATCGCGGACCTTGCCGCGATAATGGTTCGGCAGTTCCGCGATCGTCGCCTCGGGTAGCGCTGCGATCACTTGCGGGCGGCATCCAGGCTCCACGGGCCCGGTCCGGCAGCGGCGATGTAGAGGAAGATGAAGCTAAACAAGATCGCCGCCTCACCGCGGTTGAGCAGCGGGAAGAAATTATTCGGCGCGTGGGCGACGAAGTAGGCGATGGCCATTTCGCCCGACATGATGAACGCGACCGGAACGCTGAACAGGCCAAGCGCGAGCAGCACCGATCCGACTATTTCGATGACCCCGCCAGCGCCGGAAAGCGTCGACAGGCTTGCCGCCCCCATACCCGGGACCGCCGGAAATCCCACCCATTTGGCCAGGCCGTGTTGCAGGAACAGTAGCGCCGACATGATGCGCAGCACGCTCAAAAGCCGGGGTGCCCAGGCGGCGCGGAATTGGTCGATGGCAGACATTGAGCATTCTCCTTCAGGGCACGAGATTATTCCCGCGCGATGTTGCAACCGGGACGAATCCCAAGCCCACTCTATTCCGTCCCTCTATCAGGCAGTCCAAGCGCGGCATAGTCCGCAATGAGCGCTTCGGCGGCGATCAGGTCTTCGGGGCGATTAATATTGAAGAACGGGTCGAACGGATCGATGGCAAAATCGACTTCTGCGACGCCGTATCGGGCGGTGAAGGCGTCGATCTTGCGTTGCCCGGCGCGGAGTGCGGCTTCCAGCGCGTCGGCCATCGCGACCGGCCACAGCCCGATGACCGGATGGGTCCAACCGCCCGAGGCCGCGCAGGCAAACACCTGGCGGCCACGCCCGGCCACCAGCCGCGCCACCAGATTGTGCGGCAGGAACGGCGTGTCGGTCGGCACCGAAAGTACGTCCCGAACATCGGGATGCGTCGCTTGCGCCCAGCGCAGCCCGGCGAGAGTCCCGGCGAGCGGCCCAGGGAAATCCGATAACGGGTCGGCCACCACCGGCAGGCCGTACTGCGCCCAGCGATCGGCATCGCCATTGGCGTTCAGCACCATGGCCGTTACCTGCGGCGCAATGCGGGCGATGGCGTGGTCGAGCAGCGGCCGGCCGGCGAGTAGTTGCAATGGCTTGTCGCCACCGCCCATGCGCTGGCCGCGCCCGCCGGCGAGCAGAACCGCGGCTACTTGGTCGGACAAGGTGCCCCTGACGCGCCGGGCACGGGTTCAAGCGTTGCATCAGCGACCAGTTGCGCCGCCGTCGCATCGGTCTGGAACTGGGTTGCCCCGCCACTTTCATCGAACCATGCTGCTGCCCGCCCGGTCCATACCAGCAGCGGCGCCTTCACCCGATAGGTCGCGTAGGCCAACTGGTCGCAGCTATAGGGCAGGGCGCGGGCCGAATAGCCAGCATTCTTGGGGCTGAAAAACCGGCCATACGGGCTGCCGAAGCGGTCAAGTAGCACGCCAGGTGGCAAGATGATCGGGATCGGTGCGCCGGCGAACCCATCCGCCGGCGGCCAGTTGATCGCGCCCGCATTATCCACCCATTTTGCAGCCAGAGTCGGGCGCAAGGGCGGCTTGGGGGCAGCGCGCTGTGCCTCGGGCACGGCGCAGGCGGTGAGCATGATGGCCGCAAGCAGGCTGACGATTTTCCGCATTGGCGCGTTCCCCAAGATCGTGGGCGGAGTGTGCCGGCCCTTAACGGCAGGCGCAACTACGACCGCTTATACCAAGCGCCGTTGACCCATGAAGAATGGGTCAACGGCGCTTGGTATGATCGTCGCGAAATTGAAAGAATTCTTACGTCATCATCACTTTCTCGTGAGAAGGAAGGCTCCGATGGAACCAGCGATGATCTTGCGTATTTATCATATCTTGCTTGCGATCGTGCTGGTCGGGGCGCTGACGATGAGGGATGCCCACGCGGCGGAAAAATATACCCCGCGCCATCTCGCGTCGATCAGCGCAGTGCAATAGGCTCGCAGCGTGTCTGATCGGACAATGATGTGGCGTTGCGCATTCATATTACCGGCGCTTCCGGCGCGGGGGTAAGCACCCTTGGGCGCGCGCTCGCCACTGCGCGCGGCGTGGCTTTGCTGGATACCGATGATTTCTACTGGCAGCAGACCGTGCCGCCGTTTCAGGCCAAGCGTCCGACCGCCGAACGTCTCGCATTACTGTCAGCGGCGATGGATCGCGGCGGTTTTGTCTCCTCCGGGTCGCTCGATGGTTGGGGAGATCCGCTTATCCCACGCTTTGCGGCGGTGATTTTCATCCGCACTGAAACGTCGCTGCGCTTGGCGCGGTTGCGCGCGCGCGAAGCCCTGGTGTTTGGCGCCGCCGCCATCGCGCCTGAAGGGCCGCACCACGTCGATCATGAGGCGTTCATTGATTGGGCGTCCGGTTACGATCGAGGCCTGCAAAGCGGGCGCAATTTGCAGCGCCACATCGCCTGGATCGCCACTTTGCCGTGCCCGGTCTTGACCTTGGACGGCGCCCGGCCGATTGGGCAGGTGCTGGCCGCCGCGTTGGCGTTTTTGTCGAAGCTTGAGAGGGAATGAAATGTCCGAAGCACTGTCCTGCCAACGCGCGCTGTTCGATATCCCCGACGATGTTGCCTACCTCAATGCCGCCGCGTTCAGCCCGGTGCCGCGCAATGTCCGCGCCGCCGGTGAATTGGGGGTGCTGACCAAGACCACCCCGTGGACGCCGGCGTTGGGTGAAACCGAGGGCTGGGCCGAACGCGCCCGCGCCGCTGCCGCCCGGCTGATCGGGGCCAGCGCTGACGACATTGCCATCACCGGCGCGGTCAGCCACGGCATTGCGACCGCGGCCAAAAACGTGAAAATCCCGCCGGGTAGCCGGGTGCTGATGATCGAAGGGGAATTTCCGTCCCTCGCCCTGGTCTGGCCAGAACTCGCCCGCGCCGCCAACGCGTCGGTCGACATCGTCAAACGCCCCGCCGATGGTGACTGGACTGCGGCTTTGTTGGAAGCCATCACCCGTCCTGGCGCGCCCCCGGTCGGGCTTGCCGCATTGACGCCCACCCATTGGAGCGATGGGTCGCTGATCGACCTCGCTGTGGTCGTTGCCGAACTGCGCAAGCAAGGTGCGCTGGTGGTGATCGATGCCACCCAGGGCGTCGGTGTGCTCGATATCGATGTTGTGGCCCTGGCGCCGGATTTCCTCGCGTTCCCAACCTATAAATGGGTGCTTGGCCCATACAGCCTGGCTTTTCTGTATGCCGCGCCCCACCGCCAGGACGGGGTGCCGCTGGAAAATCACGGCGCCACAAGGATCGCCGATGGCAGCATGCGTCCCACCGCGCGGCGCTATGATCGGGGTGAATACCGTGACCCGATCGGCCTGCCGATGGCCGTCACCGGCATGGAACAAGTCCTGGCCTGGGGCACCGGTGCGGTTGCCGCCCGACTGCGCGGTGTGACCGACGCGCTGGCCGCTTCGGTTGCCGATATTCCTGGCATCGTGATCCCGGCGGCCCATTTGCGTGGCCCGCATGTGCTCGGCCTGCGCTTTGATGGCGGCATGCCGGCGGGCCTGGTCGCGGCCCTTGCCAGCCATAATGTCCACGTCGCCGACCGCCAGGGCGTGCTGCGGGTCAGCCCCCATGTTTATAATGACGATGCCGATGTCGCCCGTTTCGCCACCGCGCTGCGCACTTGCCTCGCGGCCGGGTGATCCCCATCCTGTTCCGACGATAAGGAGAAAATCTGATGGCGAGCGAACTGGCGACCCTCGGCGGCGGCTGCTTCTGGTGCCTCGAAGCGGTTTACCTCGGACTGCGCGGGGTGAGCGCGGTGATGTCCGGCTATTCCGGCGGGCATGTCGAAAACCCGAGCTACGAAGAAGTCTGCGGCAAGCGCACCGGGCATGCCGAAGTGGTGCAGGTGACTTTTGACCCCGAAATGATCAGCTACGAAGACCTGCTGCGCATCTTCTTCACCATCCACGACCCCAC
>JANXRN010000505.1 GCA_025352995.1 Acetobacteraceae bacterium | reverse complement strand
ATCGAAGATCCAGCCCGCATAATATCTATCGGCACAAGGGATTGGGCATGTGTCAATGTTTAGGAGGAATGGTATTAGCGCGTGCCCAACCGCCAGACTGCCGGCGAACCCAGTACTGCCTCAGACTATGAGTCCATTCAGACAATGGAGGCGCAAGTGTCCAGCGGGGAGGCTATTGCGTCGATGATTTGATTAAAGGCGCGGCACGAGACGACGCGGCTGTCCCGGGGGGCATAGTCCTGAGGTCGGCGGCAGTTCGCATTTGCAGCCATGGTCCGCTGATGGCATCGCTGATATCGTCCGACTGCACGAAACGCGGACGAATGGCAGGCTGCGGCAAGGTTGGCGGCCGTTCGCCTAGGCGATCAAAGAAGGCTGAGTATGAACATAGAATCTTTGCATGAACGCTTCCTTGATGCCCTCAACGCGCGGGGTGGTCGGGCCGGAAACATGGGGCTGCGTGATGACCTCGGATGGCAGGACGCGACATATGACCAGGTTAAGGATGAACTGCTCGGCGAAGGTGTGATCATTTCCGGCAGAGGGCGGGGCGGGTCTGTAGCCATGGCAGATGCTGCTGCGGCCCCGGCAGTGGTTGACCGCCGCCCCAAAGCATTGCGTCAATCAACCGCCGGAGTAACAGCGAAGCCGGGCCCAAAATCTGCCCAGGCAAGCGCAAACGGTAACGGCACAAGGCGCCCCTCTGTGATCAAGAAGTCAGACCTCTACTCCTCCCTTTGGGCCTCCTGCGATGAACTACGGGGCGGCATGGATGCCAGCCAATACAAGGACTACGTCCTGTTCATGCTGTTCATCAAATACATCACCGATAAATATGGCAACAGCGACGCGTTCGCCCCGCCGGTAGCAATCCCCCAGGGCGCCAGCTTCACCGATATGATCGCGCTCAAGGGCAAGAGCGACATCGGCGACAAGATCAACACCCAGATCATTCAGCCACTGATCGATGCCAATGACCGCCTCGCCCGCAGCGACTTCCCCGATTTCAACGATCCCAACAAGCTCGGCGAAGGCCAGGCGATGGTCGATCGCCTCACCAACCTCATCGGCATTTTCCAGAAGCCCGAACTCGACTTCTCCCAGAACCGCGCCGAGCATGACGATATCCTGGGCGATGCCTACGAATACCTGATGCGGCACTTCGCCACCGAAAGCGGCAAGAGCAAGGGGCAGTTCTATACCCCTGCCGAGGTCAGCCGCATCATCGCCAAGGTGATCGGTATCTCACCGGAGAACACCAGGGCGTCCACCACCGCCCACGATCCGACCTGCGGCTCCGGCTCGCTGCTGCTGAAGGTAGCTGCGCAGGCCGGCAAGCACATCACGCTGGAAGGCCAGGAAAAGGACGTGACCACGGCGGGTCTGGCCCGCATGAACATGATCCTGCATGATTTCCCCACCGCCAACATCCTGTCGGGCAACACGCTGGCGGCGCCCAAGTTTAAGGACGGCGAAAAGCTCCGCACCTACGATTACGTCGTCGCCAATCCACCTTTTTCTGACAAAAGCTGGATCACCGGCCTTACCCCGGCGAGCGACCCTTACCAGCGGTTCACCTGGGGGGAGCCGCCAACCAAGCAGGGCGACTACGCCTATTTGCTGCACATCATCCGGTCGATGAAAAGCACCGGCAAAGCCGCCTGCATCCTGCCCCACGGCGTGCTGTTCCGCGGCAATGCCGAAGCGGTGATCCGTCAGCAGCTTGTCCGCTCCGGCATCCTGAAGGGCATCATCGGCCTGCCGGCCAACCTGTTTTACGGCACCGGCATCCCCGCTTGCATCCTGGTGCTGGACAAGGAGAACGCCACCGCCCGTAAGGGCGTGTTCATGATTGACGCGTCGAAGGGCTTCCTCAAGGACGGTAACAAGAACCGCCTGCGCGAGCAGGACATCCACAAGATCGTCGATATTTTCACCCGGCAGGACGAGGCCGATCTGCGCTACGGCCGGATGGTGCCGTTGTCGGAGATCGCTGACCCGAAGAACGACTACAACCTCAACCTGCCGCGCTACATCGACAGCACTGCGCGCGAGGACTTGCAGGACATCGACGGCCATCTGCGTGGCGGCATCCCCGAGCGCGACCTCGACGCGCTGTCCGATTACTGGCGGGTTTTGCCCGGCGTGCGCGCCGCCTTGTTTGAATCCGCCGGCCGCCCTGGCTACGCCCGCCTCAAGCTGAAGCTGCCCGAAGTGAAGCAGACCATTTTTGGTCATGCCGAGTTCACGGCGTTTAATCGGGGTGCGACGAGTCGCTTCGCCGATTGGCGTACAGCCACCACCCCGCGTCTTGCCAACTTTGACCAGGGCGACCACCCCAAGACCCTGGTCGAGACCATTGCCGAAAGCCTGCTCGCCACCTTCAGAAAAGCACCGCTGCTAAATGCCTATGACGTCTATCAGCATTTGATGGATTATTGGGCGGAGAC